>JAFYTP010000066.1 GCA_017558775.1 Bacteroidales bacterium
CCAGATGGCAAAACCCGCCATTAAGATTGCGGTGTACCAGCCAGGTGAGGGCTTGTGCAATTTGAAGAGGAAGATACCCATCGTATGCACCAATCCCTCGAAAATGGATAAGATAATAAGGGCAAATGTAAGCCATAGCTGGTTAGGGAACAGAAAGGCCAGCACATAGATCACGGTGATGTAGATGGCTTGGGCGATGTGCGTGGCGCCCGGTTTGGGCTTCGCCAGATCAAGTCCCAGTGCTCCGCCCAACAGTTCCATAAATCCGCAATTCACCTCCTCATATTCGTGGGCGATGATACACAGGTAGAGGCCCATGACGATTTTCTGGACGAGGGAAAGCTCTGCCCAGTTGCAGCCCGCCCATACGGCAAAGCCGAGAAATATGAGCGTCATGATGTGGATGTTATTCTTCAGGAGAAAGAGTCCGAGCTTTTTCATAAGGATGAATGTTTGAGTTTCAAAAGTATCGTGTCTATGTTTTCCTGCCTGCGACGGTCAAGGAATTCATCTTCCGTGCAGAACCCGAGTTTGGCGATTACGGGAGCCATAAGAAAAGCAGAGAGGTTGAGCGAGATGATGTCAGAGACGATTGTCGCCGCATTGGGAAAATCCGGGTCTGAGAGTTTGTCGCTGATTCCTGCCTTCATCGCTTCCCTTACGGGTTCTATATTGTCGGGGTTACAGCATACTTCGTTCACAATAAAGCGCGGCAGTTCCGGATGGCTGCGGATGAAGTCGAAATGAACGCCGACTGCATTTTCGATGCGCTCCTCAATCGTCCCTTCCGTTTTGGAGAAAGCGACTACGACAGACTCCCTGAAGTCTTCCATCTTACGCTGGAGAACG
The DNA here is from genome assembly GCA_017558775.1 of Bacteroidales bacterium. Lineage (GTDB taxonomy): Bacteria > Bacteroidota > Bacteroidia > Bacteroidales > UBA932 > Cryptobacteroides. The sequence goes on from JAFYTP010000066.1 coordinate 850, forward strand.
GCATTGAATAGTTCTTCCTTCGTGTTGAACCAGTAATGCAGAACGGCGTGAGTCACACCCGCCTTCTGCGCTATTTCCGCTGTTCTGGCGCCTTCAAGTCCTTTCTTCAGGAACACCTCCTCGGCTGCAACAAGAACGTCTTCCCGTTTGCTGTCTTTATGCTTTCCCATTGGATGTAGTGTTTTGCACCTACAAAGATAATATTTTTCTAACAATTTGGTTAATAAACTTAAAAGAATTTGCTTGCTCCTTCCCGGCCTCATCCGCAGGCGCATGATGGAAGTCAACCTGTTCTTCTCCTAAGAGAATCGATTCTTTGGCACAAAGCGCCCCGGCAATCCTTTCAGGACTGTCGGGGCCTATTCAATTCGATAAACAGGGACTTTAGCTTTCTCTTTCTATCGGAATCTGTTCGATCAATTCCGATTTATCGGACTACATCACGTCCTTGAACTCCTCCTTGCCGGTCATAAGTCTCTTGGCGTAGGAGCAAACCGGAAGAATCTTTTTGCCCTTGGCCCGCGCGGCCTCAACCACTTTCAACACAAGTTTCCGGGCGATGCCTTTGCCTTCATAGGCCTCACGGACGCCCGTGTGAGTGATAACCCATCTATGATCTGAGTCCTCAAATTCGCATTCGCCGATCAGTTTTCCGCGGTCGTAGGCGGCGGCCCGGTCCAACTCTTCCTCAAAGACAATCGAAATGGGGTTCAGCAGTTCATACTGCAGCGCCTTGGAAGGGCAGCGGTCGATGATATCGGCAATCTCCGTGGCCGGAGCCTGCGACAGGTCAATCCAGGGACGGCGCTGGGGGTTGAACACATTGTAGTTGCCCCGGGCGCATTCGCCGGCGTGCTGGCATATGCGGGGTTTCCAGAACACCTGGATATCCTCGTTCTCATAGGTCTTGTATCCCTGGGCCTCAAGCTCTTCCTTCTTGGTCATCGTATGTATAATTACTTAATCCCTTCCACCCAGGACTTGATTTCTGTCTTGGATGCACCGTTCAGTGTCTTTCCGCCTTTCCAGTTGATCTTGGGATAGGCGGCGGCGAAGTCCTTGTTGGCCTTGTCGATGGTACTGCCGCCGGAGGTGGCGAAGAAGATAACCGTTTTTCCTTCAAAGCCGTAGGCCTCGATGAAGGTGTTGATGATAGTCGGAGCCGTGTACCACCAGACCGGGAAGCCAATGAAGATGCGGTCATAACTGTCGGCGTCCTTCAGGTCCTTCACGAAGGCCGGACGGGAGTTCTTGTCCTTCATCTCGACGCTGCTGCGGGAGGCTTGATTACGCCAGTCCAGATCGGCCGCCGTGTACTTGACTTCCGGCTTGATTTCATAGAGGGTGGCGCCGGTCACTTCGGCGAGGTCCTTGGCCACGGCCTCGGTCGTGCCGGTGGCGGAGAAATAGGCTACGAGGGTTTTCATTTCTTTCTTGTTTTGTCCGCAGGCAGTGAGCGCCAGAGTCATTGCCGCGAG
>JAFYTP010000067.1 GCA_017558775.1 Bacteroidales bacterium
CTTGTTCTTCTTCACGTGCTCGGTAAGGTGAGCGATACGGTAGGAAAATAAAGCAACCTGACTCTCAGGAGAGCCGGTGTCCTTATTGGACTTCCCGTACTTCGCGAAAATCTCTTGCTTTTTCTCAGGCTGTAAATATTCTGCCATGATGCAATGAGGTTTAAAAAAGTTAAGTTTCTGCGGGACCTTCCCGCAATTTAGCCCGCAAATTTAGGCATAAAATCCGATAAAACAAAACTTTTTGTACCTTTGTCGCCGTGAAAGGCAAGGTCCATACCGACGCGGTCCTGGGGGAGGTCTTCCTCCGGAAGAGCACCCGCGCCCGCCGCGTCTCCATCCGCATCCATCCGACAAAGGGTATCCTCGTCACGGTTCCCTTCTATTGCCCCTACGCGATGGGCGTCTCCTTCCTCGAATCCCGGCGCGACTGGGTGCTGGAAGCATTGACACGCGCCCGTTCCCGGAATGCCGATCTCCCCGAAGGGGAGTCCATCGACACCCTCCGTGCCCAGGCCAAGGCCTCGCTCCCGCCCCGTTTGAAGGTTTTTGCCGATAGATACGGCTTCCGCTACAACCGCGTCACGATCAAGCACAACACCTCCAACTGGGGTTCCTGTTCCACGAAAGGAAACATCAACCTGAACCTGAATCTGATGCGGGTCCCGGTGCCCCTGCAGGACTACATTCTCCTGCACGAACTCACGCATTTGCGCCATCCTGACCACAGCGCGGCCTTCCACGAAGAACTTGAGCGCCTTTTAAAAGATCATTTCGCGCAAAACGCTGAAAATGAGGACTTCCAGGCCTTCGCGAAAGCCATAAAAGCTTCCCGCGCCCGCTTCCCCATTGGCTATACCCTGGACCGCGCCATCAAGGCCTACCGCCCGGTCTAAAACAGGCCTGTGCATAAAATGTGAATATCTTCTCCTACGGAGAGTTGTTCTTTTGGTGGATAATCCGTACCTTTGGGGGCATTTTGGAAAGTGCGAAAAAACAGACATTGACATAAATATGGAGAAAAAACTTCTTTACACGGCTCCGGCCGTCCGTGAACTGGTTGTCAACTTCGACGCCAGTTTCCTGCAGTCCGCCACCACCGGCCCCATCCAGGACTGGGGTGAGGACGACGATCCGATCAACTTCTAAGTCGAACCCACTAACAGAAACTAGCCACATGAAAAAAGCTCTTTTCTTTGCGAGTCTGCTTGCTGCAGCCCTCTCGTTCGTGGGTTGTAACAAGGAAGCCGAATTCTTCGGCCGCAACGGCCGCAAGATGCAGATTGTCCTGACGGACGTCGACACTCGCACCGTCAATGAAGGCCTGGCTACCAAGTGGGTCGACGGCGACGCCCTCAACGTCTTCTACGCCCCCGCCGGTACCACGGAGTATTCCGAGAACGCCAAGTTCACCGTCGATGACGTCAACGCGAACCACGCCACCGGTACCGCCACCCTCACCGCCGAAGCTTACGACTGGTATCTGCTGTACCCGTATGACAGCCACGTCAAAACGCCCGCCAACACCAGCGCGGGTTATCTGACCCTCGGTTGTTCGGCCTCCAAGACGCAGTCTCAGGCCGGCCTCAACAGCATGGCCCATCTCGCCGGCAAGAACATGCCCGTCTATGGCGTTGCGAAGAATGTCGCCAGCACGACGACGCCCGAGGTGACCATGAAGCAGGTCGCTTCCGTGGTCGCCGTCAATGTGACCAATGCGACGGACAAGGCCATCACGGTCAGCTCCGTCTCCTTCACCGCCCCGGAGGACATTGTCGGTACCTACTACATCGACTTCTCCGGCGACGAACTCGGCTTCACCGGCAGCGGCTCCAGCTATGTCTCCAAGACCGCCACGGTGGACGTGACCGGTGACGAGACTATCGCCGCAGGCGCTTCCGCCAAGTTCTATATCGCCATCAAGCCCTTCGCGGCCAAGGCCGATGACGTCCTCGCCATCAAGGTCCACGCCGGCGAACAGGTCTTCGAGAAGGAACTCACCCTTCCGGGCGCCGTCGAGTTCAAGAGCGGCCGCATCAAGCAGCTGAACATCAGCTACACCGGCGGTGCCGAGATTCCGGCTTCCACGCTCGAGGAAATCGCCGCCATGGACAATGACACCGATGTCCAGACCGGTGAGGTCCTGGTCGTTGCCAAGTATGCCCGCGGTGTCATGCTCGCCCAGAACGGATTCTATCTCCTCGCCTTCGACGGCGGCGGCGTTAACGCGGCCATCGGCGATATCGTGACCGTCACCGGCAAGGTGGGCGAGTACGGCGGTTTCAAGCAGATCACCAACCCTGTCGTCAAGATCGTTTCCTCCGGCAACGAGGTCACCCTCCCGGAACCCAAGGTCCTGGAAGGCATCGACGAGTACGAGTCCGACAAGATCGAACTGATCCAGTACTCCGGCACCCTCGCCGTCTCCGGCAACTACTATAACGTGAAGGTCGATGGTTGCACCCGCCAGGGCTCCATCCAGTACCCGATCGACACCGACGCCCTGAAGGCTCTCGACAAGAAACTGGTTACCGCCACGGGCTTCTTCACCGGCATCTCCGGCTCCAGCACCAAGTACGTCAACATCATGTCCACTTCCGTTGTCGCGAAGGATGGCAATGTCTTTGACGTGACTCCTTCCCAGATCAACGTCGCCGCCACCGCCACCTCCGCCGAGATTACGGTGACCGGTAACGTGGAATGGACCGCCGATGCCTCCGACGGCGCCGCCGTCAGCCCCGCCTCCGGCACGGGCGATGGCACCATCACCGTTACCTTCCCGGCCAACGAGGATGCTCAGAATACGAAAGAATACACCGTCTTCGTCCGCACCGAGGCCGAGGGCGTCAACGACGAGTTCGAGGTCAACATCACCCAGGCCAAGGCCGATGCCGCTGGCTTCAAGACCGTCACGGTCGATTTCTCGAAGCAGGGGTATGAGAATGCCTATGCGATGCCGGCCAGTACGGTCATCGACGGTATCACCTTCGCTTTTGACAAGGGTACGAACGGAAATGGTCCGAAGTACTATACCTCCGGTACGGCAGTCCGTATGTATGGCAGCAACTCGATGACGGTTTCCGTCGGTGGCAAGACCATCGTGTCCATCGAACTCACCTTTGGTTCGGGCGATGGAACGAATGAAATCACGACAGATGTCCCTACCTATGTGGAGCCTACCTGGACGGGTGAAGCCGCTTCCGTCACCTTCACGATCGGCGGAACGACCGGCCAGCGCCGCATCCAGGCCGTCACCGTCAAGTACAAGGACGAAGCCGTGCCGGTTACCCTCCAGGCCATCTCGATTTCCGGTCAGCAGACCGAGTTCAATGTCGGTGATACCTTCACGCTTGGCAGCAATGCGAAGGTGATGGCCCAATATAGCGATGGTAACGATAAGGATGTGACCGCCCAGGCGACGCACTCCAATCCCGACATGTCCACGGCCGGTACCAAGGAAGTGACCGTCTCTTACACGGAAGGCGGTATCACCAAGGAAACCAAGTACGACATCACTGTCAAGGGCGGTTCCGCAACGCATGCCGGTACGCTCGAGGATCCTTTCACGGTCGCCGACGCCATTAACGTTACGATTGCCCTGGGACTTGGCAAAACGAGTACTGACTTCTATTACACCAAGGGTATCATCTCCCAGATTGACGAAGTGTCCACTGACTACGGAAATGCGACCTACTACATCTCCGATGACGGCACGACTGACAATCAGTTCGAGGTCTATCACGGAAAGTACATCGGCAATACCTCCTTCACCGCCGCCGATCAGATCAAGGTGGGCGACGAGGTCGTGGTCAATGGTAAACTGACCTATCACAAGTCTCCCGACGTACCGGAGGTCGCTGCCGGCAACTATATCTACAGCCTCACGCGCAACGGCTCGCCCGTTTATGCGATGGCCGCCGTCCCCAGCCGGACTACCGTCAGCGCCGCCGCCAGCACCGTCAAGGTGAATGTCTATGGCAATGTCGAATGGTCCTGCGCCGTGACGAACCCCGCCACGGTTGATAAGGGTACCGGCAGCGGTATCGGCTCCTTCACGGTCAATATCCCTGAAAACACCGGGGATGCCCGGGTCTTCATCGTCACGGTCGCTTCTGCGAATGCCGAGACGATCGCCATCCGCATCGACCAGGAGAAGAAGTCTGATACCGGACTCACCACCGTCACCGTGGGCCAGGATTTCCTCGCCGCGAATAAGGACGGCCAGATGGACGATGTGATCTCCTACACCAACGATACTGACTATGGTTCGACCACCGTCACTGAGCTCCGTGTCTACAAGGGCAAGACGCTCACGGTGTCTGCCACGGAGGGCCACACCATCAAGATGATCAAGATGACTTGCACCGCGGATGGCGTGAACAAGCAGGGCCCTGGTTGCTGGGGAGAAGGCGCCCCCGAGGGTTACACCTTCGAGGAGGCTGGAAAGACCGGAACCTGGACGGGTTCCGCTTCCACCGTCGCCTTCACGGCCAAGGACAACCAAGTCCGTATCGTCGAGCTGATCGTCGCTTACGAATAGTCGGCGCCTATCCGCCTGACTTACAACGCTTTTATGAAATTACCCTGGTGCAAATGTACCAGGGTAATTTGTATAATGCATTGACTGAATGTCGATTAGGTGCGACGCGCGGCACCGGGCTACAACCCCCAGTCTGACGCCTTGAAGGTTGTCTTCGGGGCGTTGGGGACGTTGGGGAAGTAGGTGACGCCGGTGATCTTTTCGAGGTCGGCGACGGACATGAGTTCGCGGGCGCTGACGGCCTGGCGGACGTTCACATGGGAACGGACGAAGGCGACGCACTTGAGCTCGTCGGCCGAGCAGTTCTTGAGCGCCTTGCCGGAATTGCCCTTCTTGGTGCGGAGGAGGACGTAGTAGAACATCGTGGGCATCGACACGTCGTTCCGTCCGCCGAAGGAGATGGTGGAGGGCGTCTGCGTCTCGCCGTAGGCGTCGGTGTACTTTTCAAAGTAGCAGCCGAGGACCTCGTAGAGAGTATCGGCGCACACTTGTTTGTCGACATAATCCTCCAGCACGTTCCAGCGGCCGCCGCCGGTGTTGAAGTTGGCGGAGAGCTGCGGGGCGATGTTCGGGTACAGGAAGACGTCCATGTTGGTGGCTTTCGATGAGGTCCGCTCCGCGGAGCCGAGCATGTGACCCTTGTTGCAACCGCCGCCGGTGCTCTTGCTCTTGTACTGGATGGAGGACGGGATGTCCGGATCCTGTCGATAGGCTTCCGTACGTCCGCTGCTGCCTACGTACATCGCATGCCGGGGCGCCGCCACCCAGACAGGGCAGTGGTGCTCGCCGCTGTAGCAGACGACGTAGTTCCGGGCGGTCTTGCCGCTAGGACCCTTCTCGCCGCCAGCACACATGTGGATGGCGTAATACTGAGTGGCATCGGTGGAGTTCACCAGATAGTTACCGCTGTGCTTGATGTTCATCACCGGCGTCTCGTACCAGCCGGGCTGGTCGCCGCCGATGATGATTTCTCCCGCCGGCGTGGTGAAGCTTTCGACCTTGCCGTAGTAGTACTTATAGGTGCCGTTCTCCAGCACCGCTATATACGCGCGGTAGTAATAGGTATGCCCGGCGCCGAGGCCGTTGAGGTCCACCTGGAAGCTTCCGTTGTTGAGGTAGGACGCCTGCCATTCCTCGGAGAGGTCATCGGCGGAAAGGCCCCACTCGAAGCCGCCGTAGGTGGGCTTGCCGGTGTAGCTGGCGATGAGCGTCGCCTCCGTCTGCGTGACGTTGGTGGCGATGCCCGTGACGACGGAAGGATCCTCCGCCGGAGGATTCGTGCCGCCGCCGGCCTCGCCGTTCAGGCGGTAGAGCGTGACATCCTGCTGAGGGCTGGTATAGCAGCGGAACTGGTGGGAGCCGCTGTTGAACTGCAGGAAGCGGTTGCTGTAGCCTTTATTGAACACCGTGGTGACTCCGTCGGAGAACTCGAACTTCCACCGGTAGTAATCCGTGGAAGGCTCTTCCGTATTCCAATTCAGGCTGTTCTTGTTGGCATCCAGCCCATAATAATAGTCGCCCAGCTGCATGGAATACCCCGTGCCGGACTTCTGGATATGGATGTTGTAGGCCTTGGCGCCCTCGTACGCGATCTTGTCCCCGTCGATGGTGACAGTGGCATGCGTCTTCGCGTCGCCGTCGCTGTCCAGCACGAGCGCATCCGGCTCATACACGATCAGGTAGTCGCCCGTCCAGTCCGTCTGGTCGGCCGTCACCTTCACATACTCCAGCTCATTCGAGGTCTTGACCGCATCGGCCATATTGACACCCAGGATGTTACGGGCGTTCTGCGTGAAGGTCTTGGAGATGTTGGAAAAGGTCTTGCGGTAGGAGGCCTTGTCCGTATCAACCGTCACGGTCAGTTCCGTCAGGGTGGTCGGGAAGACGCTGATCCAGAAGCGGAGGTTGCCCTTCGCGTCGATGGAAAGGTTGTCGGCCATCACCGTCACGCGCGGCTTGCCGTCGGTGGCGAAATCTTCCGGACAGCCCAGGTCGATGATGACGTCGCCGGTGAGCTCGGCATCGCTCTGCGCCATCAGGACGATGTCCTTGACATTCTCGCCCTGCTCCAGCGGGAGGGCCTTGAGGGTGATGTCACCGTGGGCGACGAGACGGGTCCAGCGGAGGGGGACCGTGCCGGACGGGAAGCTGCGGTAGGAATCGACAGAAACGCCGGCCATCAGGTCCGCGGCGGGATCGAAGGAAGAGGCCTTGGGCGTCTGGATCTCGGGGACGGCAGTATAGACGTCCGGGGCGGTGCTGAAGTCCGTGCCCTTGACGGCGGGGTAGAGGGCATAGAATTGATGTTGGCCAACCAGGTCCGTCGGGAAGTTTCCGGGGACGGTGAAATGCGCCTCGGGCGTGTCCTTGGCGAGGGGAGTGGACGGATACAGGTTCGGCCCCACCCAGTTGCCGCTCACGGTATACGCCACGCTGATGGCGTCGCCGGTGGTCCATTCCAGGGTTTCCCCGGTCCAGCCGGTGCGGGTGTCGGGGGCTTCGCTGGTGAACTCGAGATGGTCGATGGGGCCCTCCGGAGTTTTCTGGCAGCCGAAAACGGCCAGGGCGGCGACAAGGGCCGCAAAGATCGTGTTCTTCATGGCTAGTCCAGGTCTCCAAGGTCGATTCCGGGATTGTAACCGTCATCCGCCCTGTCCGTCCCGGAAGTTTGCAGGAGGGCGTATTCGAACCGGACTTCCACGAGGCGGAAGGCCGGCGCCGTATATTCCTTGAGGTTTTTCATATCCAATGTCAACTTTCTCATCCGTGCAAAGATACGATTTCCGGATTGGATAATCCAGAGTTTTTAGCGAACTTTGCATATTATGAATGTGGAAACGAAGCTTTACAAGATCGGCGGGCACACGGTACGGGTGCGGCTGGAATCGCCATGGACCTTCAAAGTCTTGACGGAACAGCAGTTGACGCTCGTGGAGCGGCTCAAGCGCGGAGAGGACATCGGCGTGGAGTCAGTGCCGGCGGACCGGCAGGAACAGCTGTCGGTGAACGAGGCCCTGATGGGGAAAGAGGCGATGACCCGCGCCATCTGGGACACCCTCGACGAGACGGAGCGCTCGGAATACCGCCACGCCCTGGATTTCCTGCAGTACGCCCCGTTCGAGGTGCCGGAAGGGGAGCCCCTGTTCACCTTTACTGTCCATGCGGAAGCGCCCTCCTGGCTGGAGGAAACGCGCCCGCAGTGGAAGATGGTGACGGCTGTGGACGAATTCCCGCCCTTCTACTATGGCTATCAGTTCGAAGGCAAGACCATTTACGACTATATGCTTACCCGGGAGGTCCGGGCGGGCTATTTCATGATGAACGAGGACTATACGGAAGGGGAGTACTACCCCTGCCCCCGCATCGGCGGCAAGAGCACCCTTTTCCAGGTCAATACGTCCATCATGATTCAGTATACCTTCGCCACGGCGGGCCTGTCGACGCTGCTGTTGCACGCGTCGGTCACCCGCTACCAAGGCCGTGGCAACCTGTTCTTCGGCGTGAGCGGCACGGGCAAGAGCACCCACAGCCGCCTGTGGCACGAATTCGTGCCGGAATCGGACCTGATGAACGATGATAATCCCGTCATCCGCTTCGAGGACGGCCAGTGCCTCGTGTACGGCACGCCCTGGAGCGGCAAGACGCTCTGCTACCGCAATGTCGTGGCGCCCGTGAACGCCCTCGTGCGGCTGGAGCAGTTCCCGGAGAACCGGATCGAGCGGCTCCACTCCCTGCAGGCTTACGCCAGCATCATCGCCGCCGTCTCCACCATCCGCTGGAACCACGACACGATGTCCCTCCTCATCCCCACCATCGAGCGCCTGGCGATGAACATCCCCTGCTTCCAGCTCAAATGCCGCCCCGACGAAGAGGCGGTCCAAGTATGTAAAAACGCTATTATACAATGAAAATAGGTATTTGTAACGACCACGCCGGCGTGGAATACAAGAAGAAACTCGTGAAGATGCTGCGCGAGCGCGGCTACGAGGTGGTTAACTATGGTACGGACTCCGAAGTGAGCTGCGACTATCCCGACTTCGCCCATCGGCTGGCTAAGGCCGTCGAGACGAAGGAAGTGGAGATCGGCATCGCCCTCTGCGGCACCGGCAACGGCATGGCCATCACCCTGAACAAGCACCAGGGCATCCGGGCCGGCCTCGCCTGGAGTTCCGAGGTGGGCCGTCTCGTGAAGGCCCATAACAACGCGAACGTCCTCGTCCTGCCCGCCCGCTTCATCTCCTACCGCATCGCCTCCAACATCGTCCGCACCTGGCTCGACACCGCCTTCGAAGGTGGCCGCCACCAGCGCCGCATCGACAAGATGCCCTGCCGATGAGCTTTTTCCGGCCCGAACGTCCGTCATGTCCGGCCCCGACCGGGCATCTGGCCCCCCTGTCCCACGACATAGCCGATTATCCTGACGGCATCGTCCTTCCCATCGACAAACCCTATCGATGGACTTCGGCCGATGTCATCCGGAAGGTCAAGTTCGCGGCTTTCAGGCACTTCCGCAAGAAGAACCTGAAGGTGGGCCACGCGGGAACGCTGGACCCTCTGGCGACGGGCGTGCTCCTCGTGTGCATCGGCCCGGCCTGTAAGCGCGCGCAGGAATTCCAGGACCACGACAAGGAATACATCGCCGGCATCCGCTTTGGCGCCACCACCCCTTCCTACGATCTGGAAAAAGAAGTCGACCGCACCTTCCCCTATGACGGTGTGACGGAAGAGTCCCTGCGCAAGGTCCTGCCCTCCTTCTTGGGCACCCAGGAGCAGGTCGCGCCTCTTTTTAGCGCGAAGTCCGTGGATGGCGTCCGCGCCTACGAGATGGCCCGCAAAATGTACCGCAATGCGCAAAAGGGTATCTCGGACCCTGACTTTGACGCCGCGGCACTTGAGACTTTGCAACACAGCACGATTACCATCAGTGATATCGAGTTGTTGGATTTCTCGCCTTCGCCTTCGGCTTCGCTCGAAATGACAAACGGGGTATCCGCCCCCGGAGTCGGACAAAACTTTTTCGACCTTTTTTCGGGAGAAAAAGTTTTAGTCCGCGGAGTCACAGCGGATGCCCAAAGCACGGCATCTTCCCGTATAAATGTCGCTGACACATCGGCCCTGGGTCTCCCCGAGGCGCACATCCGCATCGCCTGTTCCAAGGGCACTTATATCCGCGCTTTCGCTAGGGATCTTGGCGAGGCGCTGGGCACCGGCGCGCACCTGAGCAGCCTCATCCGCACCAAAACCGGCGACTTCCACCTTGAAGACGCCCTTTCTCTGGAAGAAGCCCTAACGCTCCTCGCAGAATAACTCATTGACCTATAGCTAGATAATACTTTAGAGGTGCACTTTGTGGTGCACCTCTTTGCATTTAACTTCCTGACACATAGTGTGTTAACATATAAGAGGTGCACCGGAAGGTGCACCTCTGTAGGGGGATGTGCCTGAGAATCAGCGTGGTAGGCGATGCGCTAGATGCGGCCGAGGCGGTTGGCGATGAAGGTCATGCGGCGGGCGAATTCGCGGCGGCCGATGAGGGAGATGATGGCGGCGATGCCGAGGCCGGAGGCGCTGCCCGTGAGGGCGAGGCGGAGGCTGTTCATCACTTTGCCCATCGGGTATTCGCGCATCTTGATGTAGGATTCCAGTTCCTGCTCCAGGGCGGGGACGTCCATCGAGCCGCGATAGACCTCCAGGTCATCGAAGCCGAAGTTGCGGCCGGTGATGTGCTGGCACACTTCGAAGCAGTACTCGTACCAATCCGGTTTCCAGAACTTGTCCACGTCCTTCGCGAGGAAGGGCGCGGTGGCGGTGTTGTCGAACACCTTGGCGCGGGGATCGACCTTTTCCGGCACGGCGGCGCCGGCCTTCACGCCGAAGGCTTCGTATTCCTCCGGAGCGATGAAGAGGTAGGGGGCGATATCCCAGAAGTCGGCCACGAAAGTGGCGCGGTCGCGCAGCGTCTCGATCACGCGGGCCACGTAGCAGGTCGTGAAGATATGGTTCTGGAAATCATAGCCTTCGGTCGTCAGCTCCGAGCCGGCCACGAGGGCACAGGAGGGGCAGTCCACGACCTTGATGCCGTGCTGCTCCAGGACGGGCGCGTAGAGCTTGGCCAGTTCCTCCGCGGGCTTGGCGCGGAGATATTCCTTGTTGTACCACTTGGCCTTGTCCGCATTGAAGCGGGCGCCGGACTTGATGACGCGCTCCAGCGAGAACACGGGAACGAGCTCGTCCAGGGTATAGAGCTCGGAGTCGTCGCCCGGGTTCCAGCCCAGGAAGGCGAGCATGTTCACGAAGGCCTCGGGGAAGTAGCCGTCCTCGCGGTAGCCGCGGGAGACTTCGCCTTCGGCATTGACCCAACGCAGCGGGAACACCGGGAAGCCCAGGCGGTCGCCGTCGCGCTTGGAAAGCTTGCCCTTGCCGTCCGGCTTGAGCAGCAGGGACAGATGCGCGAAGCGGGGCATGGTATCGGTCCATCCAAACGCCTCATACAGAAGGTAATGCAGCGGCAGGGACGGCAGCCATTCCTCGCCGCGGATGACCTCGGAGATCTCCATCAGGTGGTCGTCGACGATGTTGGCGAGGTGGTAGGTCGGGAGCTCATCGGCCCGCTTCCAAAGCACTTTGTCGTCCAGGGTGTCGGTATTGACGGAGATGTGTCCACGGATGAGGTCGTCCATCTCCACCACCCGGCCTTCGGGCATCTTGAAGCGGACGGTCCAGTTGGTAGTCTCCTCCAGCAGATGCTCCACTTCGCCCTTGGAAAGGGTCAGGGAGTTGCGAAGAGACATGCGCGTCACGGCATTGTAGGTGAAGGTCTTGCCCTCAGCCTCGGCGGCCTTGCGGCAGGCGTCCAGCTCTTCGGGCGTGTCGAAGGCATAGTAGGCCCATCCGGCCTCGACAAGCTGATCGGCGTAGTCCCGGTAGATGGGACGGCGCTGGCTCTGGCGGTAAGGGGCGTGCGGATGCTTCGCGGACGGCGTCTCCACGACCTTGCCGTCGGCATCGACACCCTCGTCGGGGATGATGCCGCACCACCGCAGGGCTTCGATGATGTACTGCTCCGCGCCCGGCACGAACCGGGTGGAGTCGGTGTCTTCGATGCGGATGATGAAGTCTCCTCCGTGCTGCTTGGCATAGAGATAATTATACAGGGCCGTCCGGACGCCGCCCATGTGGAGCGGACCGGTCGGAGACGGGGCGAATCTGACGCGTGTTCTTCTTTCCATGATGACAAAATAAGTCTACAAAGATAATCATTTTCGTCGGAATACCGTATAATACAAGGTCAGCCCCGACGATCACTCGCCAGGGCTGATGACATAATCGATTGATAATAAATTAACTAAGTATGAGGCCCTTCGCGGGCGTCTATTTCTTTCCGTCGTGCGCCCGGCGGATGGCCGGGACGGCTTCGAGTTCGCTGATGTTCTCGCCGGGCTCCACGCACAAGCAAGGACGGGTGTCCTCGGTAAAATGGAAGCGGCGGGTAGGTTCTGCCGTGTTGAAGCCGACCTTGAGCGTCGTGACATCCGGCAGGGGCACTTCCTGCCCCTTGTAGGTCGTTTCCCACTTGAAGTCGCTGTCGATGATGACGAGGTTCCCCAGGTTCACGTCCGTGATGTCGCCGAGTTTGCCCATGTCGAAGCCCGTGACGATGGCGGTGATGCGCACCTTGTCGCCGATCTCGGGATCGTCGTCCCAGATCAGGCCCTTCTTGAAGCGGTTAGCGCTGCCGGTGTACTGGGTGATCATCTGGTCGATGGTTTCCAGTTCCTTCATCTTGATGCCGCGCTCGTTGTTGCCGGAGGTGATGTTGATGAGGACGTTCTTCGCCGTCTTGAGGTCGAAGTCGTTCAGGAGCGGGGACTCGAAGGCCCCCTTGACGGCGTCCTCGAGGCGGTTGTTGCCCGTGCCGACGCCGGTGCCCATCAGGGCCATGCCGGAGCCGCGCATCATCTTGGACACGTCCTTGAAGTCGACATTGATATAACCGGGCTGGGTAATCACCTCGATGATGCCCCGCACGGCGGTCGCCAGCACCTCGTCGGCCATCGGGAAGGCCTCGTGGGCGAGGGTGTCGCCGAAGAACTCGTACAGCTTCTCATTATTGATAATCAGGAGACTATCGACATTCTTCTCCAGCTCGTGGATGCCGTCCACGGCCTTGGACTGGGATTCGTTGCCCTCGTTCTTGAAGGGGATGGTGACGACGGCGACGGTGAGGATGCCGCGGTCCTTCGCCATCTTGGCGATGACCGGCGACGCGCCCGTGCCGGTGCCGCCGCCCATGCCGGCGGTGATGAAGAGCATCTCGGTGCCGTTGTCCAGCGCCTTGCGGGCGATCTCGTCCTGGGACTCGAGCGCGGCGTTCCGGCCCTCGGTCGGGTCCGTGCCCGCGCCGAGGCCCTTGGCGCCCATCTGGATCTTCGTGGGCACCTCGCTCTTGAACAGGGCCTGGGAGTCGGTGTTGCACACGATGAAGTTGCACCCCTTGATCTTCTGCTTATACATGTAGTTCACGGCATTGCAGCCTCCGCCGCCCACGCCGATGACCTTGATGATGGAGTTCTCCTCTCCCCAGTCGCGGGGCATGATGTCCTTGTCCATATCGTCGTATTGCATAGCCTATTCCTCCGTCTTAAGGTTGTTATCGTCTTCCTCCTTGGTCATTTCGTCGTAGAAGTTCAGCACTCCGTTCTTGACCTTCGAACCGAAGCCGTTGAAGCGGTCCTTGATCCAGTGCATCTTGGAAGGCTTGGGTTCCTTGGGCTCCTTGACTTTCTTGACCTTCTTGGGCTTCTCCGGTTTCGGTTCCCGCTCGGCGGGACCGTACTCATCCTCGGGGATGAGCGTTCCCTGCTCACCCTCCTGGTAGGTCGGGTCGGGGACGAAGAAACCACCGTTCTCATCGACAGTCTCTTCCTCCTCCTCGGGCTCCGGTTCGGGGGTATCGGCCCAAATGGGCTCGGGCCGGGTGACGCAGTCGGGCATCCGGTCTTCCTTGGCGGCGAGGATCATGCCGATGGCAGCGGCGGCCGACGGGTTATACACTCCGGCGCCCACGGACGCGGAGAACAGGTGCTTCGGGAAGCCGATGCGCACCTCGTAGCCGGACAGCTCCTTGAACAGGTTCGCGAAGTTCACGAGCGAGGCGCCGCCGCCGGTCAGGACGATGCCGCCGCGGAGGTTGTTCTCGAGCCCGCTCTCCTGGATGTAGTAGAGGACGGCGTCGATGATTTCCCGCGCGCGGGCGTCGATGACTTCGGAGATGTACTTGACAGTCACCTCCTTATAGGGTTCTGTGAGGCGGATCTGCAGGACCTTCTCGCTCAGGGAGGCGAGCTTGCCGGGCATGCAGGCGCCGAACTTGAGCTTGATCTTCTCTGCGAGGTCCTCCGGGATGGAGCACTCGGTGCGGATGTCTCCGGTGATGGTCTTGCCGCCGAAAGGAATCGCCACATACGAGCGCATGATGCCGCCCTGGTAGATGGCGACAGAAGTCACGCCCGCGCCGATATCCACGAGGGCGACGCCGCTCTGGCGGTCCTCCTCGGTGAGGACGGTCTTCGCGACCACGTCCGGGAGGAAGTACTTCTTGGCGATGGCGATGCCCATCGAGTTGAAGATCTTGTCCACGGCCGCGGTGGCCCGGCGGCTGCCGATGAACACCTTGAAATTACCCTCCAGCTCCTTGGACAGGGTGCCCACGACGTCGCTCTCCACCAGCTGGATCTGGTCGTCGATGGAGAAGGACTGGGCAACGGCGCCGTACATGATCTGGCTCGTCTCGTCGTCCAGCGGATAGGACTCCAGGGCCATCGCCTTGAGGTTCGCGACCTCCTCCTCGGTGATGTACTCATCCGGATTGGACCGGACGATGCCGCCGGTGGCGGTCTCCTGCCGCACGTCGCTCCGGGGCATGCCCACGACCACCTGCAGGATCTTGATCATCAGTTCGTCCTCTGCCTCCTGGATGGCCTTGCGCAGGGGACCGGAAGCCTTCATCGGGTTGGCGACGACGCTGCCCCGGATACCCTCGGAAGGGGTTTCCTTGTAGTAGACGACCTGGACGTCGTCCCCCTTGACGCGGGCTACGCAGAGCCCGAGTTTGGAGGTGCCCAAGTCAATGGATGCAATGTAACGTTCTTCCATATCGTGATGTTTTATTTTGTGCAGATGATTTGGCCGTCAAACCGGACGTCCACCGTCCGGTACGGCGTTTCCCGCGTCGGGGCGACGCCCTCGTAGTATTTCCGGATGCGGTCGAACTTGGCGTCGATGCCCGTCGGCCCTCCGAAGAGGAAGCGCTCCGTTCCCTCGCGCGGGATCAGGACCAGGTTCCCGTCCGGGCGGACCGTGATCTGGCCCACCAGGTCGTTCCACTCCTTGCGGGCGCCGAGGTACTTGACCAGTCCCAGCATCGAAGCGACCCACTCCTGCTCTTTCTCCGTCTCGGGAACGCCCTTGAAACCCTTGCCGAACTTGACGGGCAGCACGCCGTCCACGATGGGGACGCGGGCGGTGTGGCGGTTCTGGAGTGGGAACAGGTAGCCGTCCGCATCGGCATAAAAGCCGCCGGAGGCGCCCTGGAAGCGAACCACCGGCTCGCGCTGGGTGATGCTCACATGGAGGACGCCGTCGTCGGTGAGCCAGGCCTGACTCTTCCGGACGGAGCTCTTGCCGTCGATGACGGATTCCACCTTCTTGAGGTCGACGCTGTCCAGCCGCAGGCCCAGGTAGGTGCCGTAGTCGTTCATCCAGTCGCGGATGTCGTCCTCGGAGATGAATTGGCGCTCCAGGCTGTCGGCGATGATGGTTTCGAGCCCGCTGCAGGTCACTTCCCGGCGGTTGTCGGCGGACAAGCGGTCCCCGACCAGCCAGAGGAACAGGCAGGCGGCGACGGCCGAAGCGGCGACCAGGATGCGGACAACGGGTTTCATCGGTTCTTCAGCAGTTCGGTGATCGGTTCAATGAAACGGTCGATGTTGCCGGCGCCGAAAGTGGCCAGCACATCCACCGGTTCGTTCTTCAGGTATTCCATCAGGTTCTCCTTCTCCACCAGGACCTTTTCGGGGGCGGTCACGTCCTTGAGGATGATCTCGGAGGTCACCCCGGGGATGGGCTCCTCGCGGGCGGGGTAGATGGGGAGGATGATGAGCTTGTCCACGGCGCTCAGGGCCGAGGCGAACTCGGGCGCGAAGTCCCGGGTGCGGGTGAACAGGTGCGGCTGGAAGATGGCCGTCAGCTTCCGGCCCGGGAAGATGTCCCGGAGGGAGGCGATGGCGGCGGCCAGCTCCGCCGGATGGTGCGCGTAATCATCGACATAAGCGACGGACGGCTTGTTCACATGGACCTCGAGGCGGCGCTTGACTCCCTCGAAGGTGCCGATGGCGTGCTTCACCGCCTCCGGATCCAGTCCGTAGGTGAGGGCGATGGCCGCCGCGGCGACGCTATTCTCGGCGTTGACCCATCCCGGCGCACCCACGCGGACGTCCTTCAGCACACCACCGGGATAATGGAGGTCGTAGTGGAAGTGCCCGAAGGCGTCCGGGTGCGGATCGCCGGCGTAAAAGTCGGCGCCAGGATCGGTATAATGGTAAGTTAAGAAGGTTGCTTTGGTATCAGCCGCCGTGAGAGGCGTGCCCTTCTTGGCGATGACGGTGCCGCTGACCTGGGAAGCGAAGATCTGGAACGCTTCCAGGACATGGGCGTAATCGCCGTAAATGTCCAGATGGTCCGCGTCGATGGCGGTGACCACCGCGATTTCCGGGAAGAGGCAGTGGAAGGAACGGTCGAACTCATCGGCCTCGGCCACCACCACGTCGTTGTCGCTCACGAGGAGGTTGGTGCCGTAGTTGCGGGAGATGCCGCCGAGGAACGCCGAGCAACCCTCGCCGCATTCCGTGAAGATATGGGCGGTCAAGGTCGATGTCGTCGTCTTGCCGTGCGTGCCGGAGATGGCGAGGCACCGCTGACCCTTCGCGACCTCGCCCAGGGCGAAGGCCCGCTTGACCACGCGGTAGCCCTTCTCCCGCACGAGATCCAGCTCGCGGAGCTCGTGGATCGCGGGCGTGTAGATGACCAGGGTGTCTTCCACGGAGGTCGGCACGAGGTCCGGACGGTCCTCATAGTGGACGCCGATCCCCTCGCTCTCGAGGGCCGCCGTCAGCTCCGACGGGGTCTTGTCATACCCGCTCACCGCGTACCCCTTGAACTTGAAGTACCGCGCCAGGGCACTCATTCCGATGCCCCCTATACCGATGAAATATACGTTCTTCATACCAATTTATACGCTTCGTCACAAATCACCTGAGCCGCATCCCGCAGCGCCATCTTTTCCGCGTTCGTTTCGAGGCGGGCGATATGCTCGGGATCCTTCAGGAGTTCCATCGCGGTGCCCAGGAGTTTCTCCGGGGCGTCCGCGTCTTTCACGATGAGGGCCGCGTCCTTGCGGACGAGGGCCATCGCGTTATGGGTCTGGTGGTCCTCCGCCACGTTGGGGGAGGGCACGAAGATGGCGGCCTTGCCCATGGCGCAGAGCTCCGACACGGTGCTGGCGCCGCTGCGCGTGACCACCACGTCGGCCGCCGCGTAGGCGAGGTCCATCCGGGCGATGAAATCGTGGTGCTGCACCGCCGGGCAGGGATGCTCCGCCACGAACTCGTCGCAGCCTTTCTTATAATACTTGCCACACTGCCAGATGACCTCGACGTTCTCGCCGCCGGGACATCCGTCTGTGATCCATTTCTTCATCGACCTGTTCAGCGTGCCGCTGCCGAGGCTGCCGCCCACGATGAAGAGGTGCTTCTTGGCCGGATCCAGGTGGTAGTACTCCATCGCCTCGGCCTTCATCTCGGCCGTCGGCGGGGTGGAGACCTCTTTTCGAATAGGGTTGCCGCTCATGACGATCCTGTCGGCGGGGAAGAATCTTTCCATGCCCTCGTAGGCGACGCAGATCTTCTGCACCCGCTTGCCGAGGAGCTTGTTCGTCACGCCGGCGAAGCCGTTCTGCTCCTGGATGAGGGCGGGGACTTTCATGCCCGAGGCGGCCCAGAGCAGGGGACCGCTGGCGTAACCGCCCACACCGATGACGATGTCCGGCTTGAACTCGCGGATGAGTTTCTTCGCCATCGACACGCTCTTCAGGACCCGGAAGGGGACCTGGACGTCGTTGACGATATTCTTGATGTTCAGCTGGCGCTGCATGCCCACGATGGGGAGGCCGACGATCTTGTAACCCGCCGCCGGCACCTTCTCCATCTCCATCTTGCCGGTGGCGCCGACGAAGAGGATTTCAGTCTCGGGATTCAGCTCCTTGAGCTTGTTCGCGATCGAGATGGCCGGGAAGATGTGTCCTCCCGTACCGCCGCCACTGATGATGGCGCGAAGGGGTTTATACGTCGTCTCCATATTCTTCATCGATTCTGTTTTCCAAAGTTTCCATCGTGTCCAGGTCGTCCAGGCGGGCCTGGACTTCGTCGGCGGGTTCGCGCTCGATGGTGGCGCGGTAGGTGGCTTCCTCGCGCTTGCGGATCTTCAGGTAGGTCTCGCGGCTGATGGACAGCAGGATGCCGAACACGGCGCTGAACACCAGGAACGAGGTGGTGCCGTGGCTCACCAGCGGCAGTGTCTGGCCGGTCTGGGGGACCATCGGGAAGTGGACATTGACCATCATGTGCATGAAGGCCTGTCCGGTGACGAGGATGGCGAGGCCCGCCACCACGATTTTGTCGAAGTAGTTGTCGCAGTCCTTGGCGATCGTCGCGCTCCGGGCGAGGAGGCTGAAGTACAGCAGGATGATGAGGATGGCTCCAAGGAAGCCCGTCTCCTCGATGATGAAGCTGAACATATAGTCGCCGAAGATGACCGGGACCGCGTATTTCTGGGTGCTGTTGCCGATGCCCTTGCCGATGATGCCGCCTTCCTTGATGGCGAGGAGGGCTCCGACGGGCTGCTTGAGCTCGTCACGCGCAGCTTCGTATTCGGGCGAGCCGATCTTCGAGTTCAGGAGGATTTCCATCGTCGCGTCGTCGTCGTTGGTGATACGGCTGATGGCCGTCTCGATACGGTTGCTCTTGATGAGGCCGGTCTTGTAGCCGATGAAGAACAGGCCGGCGAAGGCGGCGGCGACGGCCCCGAAGACCAGCAGGTCCTTGAAGTTGATGCCGCCGACGACGATCAGGAGAATCAGCACGCCGCCGAGGAACAGGGCCGAGGAGTTGGAGCCCGAGGCCACGAAGAGGATGGTCAGGAGGACCGGGATATAGATATAGAATATCTTCTCGCCGAGGGGTCTCGTCGTCCAGTTGAACAGCTTTGGGGAGAGGGCGGCGAGGAACTTGTTCAGCTTGAACTCGCCCCGCTTGTAGGCGTCCAGCGCCCACGCCAGGTACAGGACCATGAACACCTTCACGAACTCGTACACGTGGAGCTGCTTGCCGAACACCTTGATGATACGGCGCGCGCCGTTGATCTCGCCCGCCTGGATGATGCCGAGGTTGAGGTTGAAGACCAGGATGACGAGCATCCCGAGGGACAGGATGAAACAGTACTTCCCGAGCCACCGGTACAGGCCGCTCCGGCCGAAGATGTACAGGACCAGGATCACCAGGACGCCGATCCCCACCACCTTCAGCTGGGTGGTCATGATGCCGATGCGGTCCACGCCCGTCTCCAGTGCCAGGAGCGGCGTGGACGAGAACACCGAAATCACGGAGATGAGCATCAGGAGGAGGGCGATGATCAGGATCACCTTATCCCCCCTGAACCCGTCCATCCAGTTCCAGATGTTCCGGCGCTTGGTATGTTTCTTTTCCTTTGCCATTACAGTGCTCTCACGGCCGCCTTGAACTGGGCCCCGCGGTCTTCATAATTCTTGAACAGGTCGAAGCTGGCGCAGCAGGGCGAGAGCAGGACGACGTCGCCCGGCTCGGCGAAGCCGGCCGCCTGCTTCACGGCCTCCTCCGCGGACAGCGCGTCGGACATCGGCTTGCCCATCGGCCCGAACGCCGCGTGGATCTTGGCGTTGTCGACACCCATGCACACGATGGCCTTGACCTTCTCGCGCACGAGGTCGTTGAGGATGGAGTAGTCGTTGCCCTTGTCGGTACCGCCCACGATCCACACCACCGGGCGCTTCTGGCATTCCAGCGCGTACCAGGCGGAGTCGATGTTGGTGGCCTTGGAGTCATTGATATAGAGGACGTCCTTGATGGAAAGGACGGGCTCGAGGCGGTGCTCGATGGGCTGGAAGGTGGCCAGCGAGTTGCGGATCACCTCATTGTCGATGCCGGAGGCCTTGGCGGCCAGGGCGGCGGCCATCGAGTTGTAGATGTTGTGCTTGCCGCCGAGGGCGAGCTCCTGGAGGTACAGGTCCACTTCTTCCTCCTCGTAGCGGAGGACGATCTTGTCGTCGCGGAGGAAGGCGCCCTGCTCCACTTCCTTCTTCTGGGAGAAGGGCAGCATCTTGCAGCGGAGGATGATGTTGTCCAGGTGGCCGATGGTGATGTCGTCGTCGCTGTCGAAGATGAAGCAGTCGTCGCGGGTGAGGTTCTTCGTGATGTTGAACTTCGCGGCCACGTAGTTCTCCATCTTGTGGTCGTAGCGGTCCAGGTGGTCCGGGGTGATGTTGGTGATGATGGCGATGTCCGGCTTGAAGTCGTACACGTCGTCCAGCTGGAA
>JAFYTP010000068.1 GCA_017558775.1 Bacteroidales bacterium
CCGGTTCGGCCCCAACACCGACGAGCATGACTTCCAGTTCAAGCTCAAGCACGCGCAGGAGTTCCTGCAGGAAGGCTCCAAGGTGAAGGCCTCGATCTTCTTCCGCGGACGTTCCATCATGTTCGCCGAACAGGGCGAGAAACAGCTGCTCCGGTTTGCGGTGGAACTCGAAGAGTTCGGACGCGCCGAGAACATGCCCGTCCTGGAAGGCAAGCGGATGTCGATGATGATCGCTCCGCTTAAGAAGAAATAAAAACCGCGGAGACCGCGGAATGTATAATTAAAAAATTGTTTAACAATGGCAAAGCTCAAGACCAACTCCGGTGCCAAAAAGCGCTTTACGCTTACCGGATCGGGAAAGATTAAGCGCAAGCACGCTTACCACAGCCACATCCTCACGAAGAAGACCAAGAAGCAGAAGCGGAATCTCGACCACTTCGCCCTGATCGAAAAGGTGGATGTGAACCGGGTCAAGGAAATGCTCGTGCTCTAATCTTCACAATGTTCAACTGGAACGCAGTCGAAAGCGCTTCCGCCCGGAAGCCACTGCCTCCAAAAAAGTAAAAATTTATGCCTAGATCAGTTAACTCTGTTGCCTCAAGGGCACGCCGCAAGAAGATCCTTTCCAAGACTCGCGGCAACTTCCTGTCCAGGAAGAACGTTTGGACGGTTGCGAAGAACACCTACGAAAAAGGTCTCACCTACGCATACCGTGACAGAAAAGCTAAGAAGCGCGAATTCCGCTCCCTGTGGATCCAGCGCATCAACGCCGCCGCCCGCCAGTACGGCCTTACCTACTCCCAGTTCATGGGCCGTCTCGCGAAGCAGAACATCGGCCTCAACCGCAAGGTTCTGGCAGACCTGGCAATGAACAATCCCCAGGCTTTCGAGGCTATCGTCAACTCTGTCAAGTAGCCTGAAACCGTGAGCTTGAAGGAAATCATCCGCAACCGTTGGGTCAAGCTGGGCTTCTGGGCTCTGCTCTACACCCTGTGGGTGATCTGGCTCGGGAACTATTGGTGGCTGTTCGGCCTCATCATCATCTTCGACCTGCTCATCACCAAGAAGGTGAAATGGCTCTTTTGGAAGAAAGAGTACAAGGAGGGGGAGAAGCACAATGTCTGGCTCGACTGGCTCGACGCGATCATCTTCGCGGTGGTTGTGGTGACGTTCATCAATATCTTCTTCTTCCAGGCCTTCAAGATTCCCTCCTCCTCCATGGAGAGCACGCTCTACACCGGAGACCATCTCTTCGTGAGCAAGCTCACCTACGGACCGAGGCTCCCCCAGACCCCGCTCACGATCCCGTTCACGCACAACGTGGTTTTCGGCAAGGAGTCCTACTCCACGCTCATCCAGAAAGACTACCGCAGGCTCAAGGGATTCCGGAGGGTCGAAAGAGGCGACATCGTGGTCTTCGGTTTCCCCAACGGGGACACCGTCCTGACCAAGGCTCCGGCCGACGACTACTACGCGTGGGTACGGACCTCCGGAAGGGAGTACACCATCGACCGGTTCGGTCCGCTGATCGTACGCCCGATGGACAAGAAAGACCACTATGTGAAACGCTGTGTCGCCGTCGCAGGTGACACGCTCACCGTCCGGGACGGACTCGTCTGGGTCAACGGAACCCAGCAGGAAACCTACCCGGGACTCCAGCTGACCTACCGGGTCGTGACGGACGGAGAGAAGTTCAGCCAGCGGGTGATCGACCAGATCGGCCTCAATGCGAAGGAACTGTACTACGATGCGCGGGTACCGGGTTATCCCTGGATGCCGCTCACCGCGGAACAGCTTGAAAAGGTCAAGGCCCTTTCGCATGTAGTGGAAGTGACTCCGAACATAGACACCGTTGCGGACACGGAGATTTTCCCGTTTACCGGAACGACCGGATGGACCCGGGACCAGTTCGGCCCCCTCTGGATACCCGCCAAGGGTGCCACGGTGGAGCTGACGGCGGAAACCCTCCCGTTCTATCAGCGGATCATCCGCGACTACGAGCACAACACCCTGGAGGTCAAAGGCGACGAGATCCTCGTCAATGGGGAAGCGACGAAGGAATACACCTTCAAGCAGGATTATTACTTCATGATGGGTGACAACCGGCATAACTCCCTGGATTCCCGCTATTGGGGATTCGTCCCGGAGGACCACATCGTGGGCAAGCCGGCCATCATCTGGCTTTCAACGGAC
The DNA here is from genome assembly GCA_017558775.1 of Bacteroidales bacterium. Taxonomy (GTDB): domain Bacteria; phylum Bacteroidota; class Bacteroidia; order Bacteroidales; family UBA932; genus Cryptobacteroides. The sequence goes on from JAFYTP010000068.1 coordinate 2,194, forward strand.
GGGAACAAGCAGTTCCCGGACAACATCCGGTGGAAGAGGTTCTTCAAGATCTTCTAGCCACCCCGAAAGAAAAGAAAACAAATAAAAAAGTATAGCATTATGTCTAAGGTTTGTCAGATAACCGGAAGGAAGAGAATGATCGGCAACAACG
>JAFYTP010000069.1 GCA_017558775.1 Bacteroidales bacterium
GGCGGCGAGGATGGGGAGGATTCCGCTCTCTTTAATCACAAATCTTCTCTTTTTCATCGCATATAGTTTACTCAAAGATAACCCTTTTCGACGGGATAACCAATAAGTACCGAAAACGCATGTAGGACTTTTCGATATTGTTATTTCCAAAAATAGTAGTAACTTTGCCGCCCTTTTAGGTTAGTTAATAGATAGATATGAAGAAGGTAAGATTTATTATTTGCGCCGTGATGGCGCTGATGCTGTGCGCCTGCGAGAAGGAAAGGCCGCAGCGCCCTGTACTCCCGGAGACGATCAGAGAGGATTTCAATACCCGGTATCCGGGCGTCAAGATCAAGGAGGCTTATGACTTCACATACGACCAGCAGGTTCTCACGGAAGTCATCTTCACCGACGGAAACAAATTCGAGAACAGGGCCTTTTATGAGGGCGATCTCTGGCTGATGACTTACAAGTCGTACGACTTCGAAAGCTATGAAGATTATCTTCCGCTGAAGGTACAGGTGACCTACAAGAGTTTGAACATCGTTAATCCGGAATTCGGCGAAAATGACTATGTTATCGAGATTGACAGGAACGGCGTGGACCAGAAGCAGTTTGAGGTCCGTTGCACCCGCCAGTCCCGCCACGTCGTCATCGCCGAGGACGGCACGCTGCTTGCCAACGGCGTCTTTTTCAACACCTCTTTCTATTTTTATGATCTGAGAGAGCCGATGGCGATCGTCCGCGACGCATACCCGGACTCCGAAATCCTCGGCACGGTCAACGACGGTGGACACAACCTCTTTTACATCCGTGACAACGGTATCCTGAAGAGCGTCTGGACGAGGGATTACTGGCCGACCGTCTGGGAGACCCGCTATCAGATCTCCATCGACACGATCCTTCCGGAATATGTACGGGAAAAGATGGTGGAATTCGAGGCGGCGCACCCCCAGAAGAAGTTCTTCGCCCTTTACATTGTTGAAAACCGGGACGGCAGGTTCTACGGGCTGTCCTTTGGAAACGAACGGGAAAACACGACGATCTTCGTCAAGTTCGAGTAATCATCGACCTTAACAAATAAAAAGGAGAGGATTTTTCAGTCCTCTCCTTTTTATTTATATGCCCATGTCCAGCTCCTTGAAATCGGTGTAGCGGAACGAGAATGCTCGCTGGTGGGATTCCCACATCGTGCCCGTGTTGAGGTTGAGGAGCAGGAGGAGATCCTTGGAGGCGACGATCAGCTGGTAATTGATTTCCCCGGGGCGGGAGTTGTCGCGCCAGCCGAGTTCCTTGTCGATCTTCCTGACCTTCACGGAGTTGAAGTTGTTCTCAATCACCCAGGTCTCACCGGTTTCCTTGTCGAACTTGAACCAGATGACCGTGTTCGTTTCCGGGTTTGTCGGCGCGGGGAGGAGTTCAAACCGCGGCCCGGTGATGCAGGTGGCGTTCCTTTGCTTTTCCCAGAGGACCGGCCGGAAATCTTCCTTGACGGGCTGGGTATCTTGCGCGGCGGCCTGGAAGGTGAGCAGGGAGGAAGTCAGCGACAGGCACGCGATGATGAAGGAGATAATACACTTTTTCATAACAGATTCGTTTGGGGCAAGGACGGAACAAATAATGTACCGCAGCGCACCCTAGAGCCGATTTTTCAGCTCTTCTGCCGAATCCACGACCGTCAGGTCGGGGTATTCTCTCATCGGCCTGTACCCCCAGCTGACGGCGATGGCGTCGATGCCCCCGTTCGCGGCGGTCTTCATGTCGGTGGGGGAGTCGCCCACGAGGATGGCCTCCTCCGGCCTGACCCCGGCCTTGCGGAGCACCTCGCCCACGATCTCCGGATCCGGCTTCAGCGGGAATCCGGGCCGATTGCCCAGTATCGACACAAACGGCACCCCCGGGAAGAACTTCCGCACCAGATACTCCGTCCCCTCCTGGAACTTATTGGACGCAATCGCCAGGAAAACCCCGTTCCGGTGGAGCGTGTTCACCAGCTCCTGCATCCCGGGATAGGGATGGGTGTGTATGTCGATATGGGCTGTATAATATCCCTTGAAATCGGCCAAGGCAGCATCGACAAGGGCGTCATCCCCTTGCACCTCCTCCGGCAGCGCCTGCTTGACCAGATTCCGCACCCCATGCCCGACCATCTTCATGTATTCATCCCTGGTGTGGTTGGGGAACCCCCGCATCGCCAGGGCATAATTCACCGCCTCGCTGAGGTCATCCAGCGTATCCAACAATGTTCCGTCTAGGTCGAAAAGAACTAATTTATGTGTCATTTGCTATTTGGTTTCGTAACTGAACGCCCGGTAGGAGTGGGCGGGGATGTTGACCGTGGCTTTGGGCTCGGGCGGCGCCATGCGGCCGAAGAAGAAGCCGCCGCCGGCCGGGGCGCCCGTTCCTGCTTCGAGGATCTCACCGCTTTCCAGGTCCGTGAAGGTCTTCAGGGCGGCGCCGGCGAGCTTGACATCGACAGCCTCGTCGTTGAAGTTCTCGACAATCACGGTCTTGTTGTCATATAAGAAGAGGCTGACCTTGGCGGGGCCTTCCAGGTGCATGTCAAGATCGGCACTCATCAGGCGGCGGATTTCGTTCAGGACCGGGGCGGGGAAGTCGTAGAGGTTGCCGTAGTCGTCGGGGATGGCCAGAACGTAGAGGTTGCCCTTGGAGTACTGGGCGCGGTGGAGGACCGGCCAGCCGGATACGCCGCCGGTGAGCGGACGGCCCGCGCTGATGACCTCCCAGCTGTCGTTGGTGAGATACTGGATCTGCGGGATGAGGATGTCCTTGTCGGACTTGCCGTAGCGGCCGAAGTCATTGACAATGGCCTTATAATCAGTGCAGCGGAGCTCGCAGATGTCGGCAATCTTTTCGGGGATGGCCGCCAGCAGGCCGGTGGTGATGAACACGTCGCCGCCGCCCTGGAGCTGCTTCCGGATCTTGTCGATGAGCGCGGGATCCGCCGCGGCCTGGCGCGTGAGGAGGACGACTTTCCGGCCCTCGGGGAAGGCGGAATACATGTCCATCGGCAGGCCGATCATGCCCAGGTAGTTCTGCAGGAACTCCTCGCCTGTGGCGTGGAAAACCTTATAAGACTGGATGCCGATGGGCTCGCCGAGCTTACCGACCAGCTCGTCCGTCTTGCGGAGCACGACATCGGCGATGCGGGCCATGGTGGTGGGTGTCACCGTTTCCTTGCCCTTCTGGATGGGGGCGGTCATTTCATCGTAGTTCCAGCTGACGGCGCCGTCCTGCCAGGGGGCGCGGAAGCGCGGGTTCAGCCGCACGCTCAGCAGCTGGCTGTAGTCGAAGAGCATCACGTCCCGGCCCTTGGCGATGGCCGTGAGGAAGAGCTGCTCGGCGTAGCGGTCCATGCTCATGTAGATGCCGCCGGAGTCCACCCAGCCGCCACCGTTGCGCCCGCCCGAGATGTTCTCGAAGTAGCGCATAATGTTGTAGCTGAGGTAGTTTTGGAGATGCTGGTTGCCGGACGGGTCGCGGGTTTCGGTGCCGGTCCAGACGCCGTCGAAGATCTGCGGTCCCCACTCCAGGTTGAAGCCCAGGCCCTGGAAATGATCATACCAGTTGGGGTACTTGATGATGACCTTGACTTTGGGATTGACCTTCTTCGCGGGGCCCACGACGAGGTTGCGGCCGGCCTCGTTCATCAGGTCCAGACGGTACTCCGTCCAGCTGCGGTCGCCCTTCGCGGCGATTTCCACGTCCTTCTTGCTGCTGGTGAAGAAGAAGTCGTCAAGCAGGAACTCGTCGAAGTGCTTCGCGGTATGCTCCGCGACGCGCTGGACCCAGGCGCGGTCCTCCGGATCGGAATAGCTGAAGGTCTCGAAGTTGTTGGACTCGTTGATGGTATAGGTGATGCCGCCGGCGACCTCGATTCCGCGGGCTTTGAAGAAGGCTTTTGCCTTTTCGAGGGTGGCGTCATCGACAAGTTTCATGTCGCGGTGCGTCTCCAGATAGATCTTGTCCACATCGAGCTGGTCGGAAATGGTCTTCCAGCTGGATTCGAGCCACTCCGTGTCCGCCATCTTTTCGACTTCGTACGCGCGGACATAGACGGAAACTTTGAAATTCTTGTGCCCGGCCAGGAGGGGAATGGCGCAGAGCAGCGCCAGGATACCGGTGGAAAGGAGGCGGAAAGCGTGTTTCATCGACATAAATTGTTAACGAAGTGCGCCGGCGCACTTCAAAAGATAAAGATAATCAATTGCCGTCAATAATCCTACTGATGCGTGGCGCGGAACGCGTCGAGCTGGCGGAAGCAGCAGGCGTCGATGATGCCTTGCAGCGGGCGGTCGAAGTTGTTGCGGACCGAGCACTCGTGGTCGAAGATGAAGCATTCGCCGTTTTCGGCGGTGTAGGGCTTCCATTCGGGGAGGCCGTCCACGTTGGGATCGCCTGTGATGGCGAAGTTCGCCCAGCTGCGGCTCATGTTCTGGGCCAGTTGCCAGTCAGCTTCGGAGGGTTCGGGGAGGACGCGGCCGTGGCGGTCGGGGGTGTTGAAGCAGAAGTTCAGCTCGTAGCCATGGACAGAACCCTGGTCCGCGGGGGATTTCCAGGTGAACATGTACATATAGACCGGGGCCTTGCGGGTGCCAGAGATTGCATCGGCGGTGATGAGGGTTTTCGGGCGGAACATCATGTCGATGGAAAGGAGGTCCTGCGGGGTGAAGTCGGGCCAGGCCTCGGCGAAGGCATCGACGTATTCATCGACACGGTCGCCGAAGGTGGGAACGAGGGCGGCCTTGGCTTCCTCCAGCGTCATCGGGGTGCCGTAGGCGCGGCGCTGGAGCTCGTTGAAGGTGGTGCCGATCATGAGCGGTATGTCGCTGGAGATATCGGCAAAATCGGGCTGGAAGGGCTGCTGGAGCAGGATTTCACCGTCTGGCGCGGGGCCGAAGCCCCACATCATCGGCGTCCCCGGCGAGCGCGTGCCGATGCTTGCGGCCATCGCCCGTTGCCCGGCGGCGACCAGCTCCCCGTACGGCACGTCCTTGAGCTTATCGACCTCATCCGGGCCGAAGCCCAGCTGCTCCACCACGGCCCGGCCGAGCTCCTCGGTCATCGCTTTGGTATTGACATTCAAGATGGTTCCGCTCATGATGATGGCCTTGTGGAACAGGCCCTTCGCCGCTGGCATGCACATCAGCGTCCCCACCTTCCCGCCGCCTCCGGACTCGCCGAAGATGGTGACATTGTTCGGGTCTCCGCCGAAAGCCTTGATATTGTCTCGGATCCATTCCAGCGCCTGCACGATGTCCAACATCCCCACCTCTCCGGAATACTTATATTTTTCGCCGAAGGTCGATAAGTCCAAGAATCCCAGGATGTTAAGTCGATGGTTCAGGCTCACGACAACCACATCTTGCTTCGCCAGGCCCATGCCAGGATTTCCCGCGGCCGACCCGGAATCGAAGCCGCCGCCGTGGATCCACAGCATCACGGGCTTATGGGCCTTCGTGTCCGTTGTCCAGACGTTCAGCACGCAGGAATTCTTCTCGGACATCACGTCCTCCGGCATCTCGCGGCGACCGTTGCCTTGCATCACCATCGGCCCGAAATGGTCACAAACCATCACAGTATCCCACTTGTCCACCGGCTGCGGTGGCATAAAGCGCTCCACCTTGGCGTAGGGGATTCCGAGGAAGGCTATCGTGCCATCTTCTTCGATTCCTTTCACCAGTCCATCCTTCGTGCGAACGACCATCGGGTCGGAGGGGGTGCATGCGGCGACTACGGCCATCACAGCGGCCGCGGCGGTCAAAAGCCTGACAATCTTGTTCATGTGTTATTGATTAAGCGGGATAAAGATAGCGAATAATACACACAAAGAAAAAAGGGCGGCGCAATAAAAATGGCCTACAGGAATCTGTAGACCAACTTGGTAAATCTATCAATTTTCTTTCTTTAAAGACCGGATGGTCCTCACAAGCGAGACCGCTTTATCGATGGTTACAATGACAATAATAATGAGAAGAATGACTCTGGACCAATTCATCTCTAGATGGAGAACATCCACAAATAGCTTGGTGAAGATAGCTATAAGAAAAATAGACCAAAAGATTTGCCATCCTTTCGACTTAAAGAATTTTTGTGTTTTGTCCCAAAAAGTGCCCATGGTAGATATTTGTTAAATTCTGTTAATGTGAAGATAAGCCTTTTTCTCTACATCTCCAAGGGGATCGGAGTCAACGACCAAGGCTTTTGGGTAATCCAAATAGCTTGATATTCTCCGCGATGATCCCCGAACAGTCACCAGGATTCTCAATAGACTCAAGCCACGCTTGTTGATAGACGGATAGTCTTTCTTTTGTCAACAGCAGTTTTTTAATTGAGTCAACATTAGAATGGGCATCAAACCACGGTAAGACATACTCTTCAAGGGCACTTGCCACATTCTCGAAACTAACTCTCGCAATGCTTTCATCGGCATAATCCCACCATACATCCTTTCCGCAGACGAGCATTCCCATTCTTTCGCTATACCAGAAATCGGCAAAAGCATATCGGAGATAGAGCGGCGTCAGGGCATAATTGACAGTGAAGGTCCGGGATCCATTTTTCTCTTTTTGCAGGTCAATATACTCAAGCACATCAACTTGATTGCGCCGGACATAAGCATTTGATTTATACTGCAAAAAGCCGTTTGCTTTGAGAAGGGAATCGAGATACTGCTTTTTGCACGATTTGAAAACGCGGTCGGCCTCGTCCTTGTCGATAGAACTCATTTCATAATCCGTTCTCAAGAAAGAACGAATTCCTTTCAATGTGAATTGTTCCGGGGACCAGGATTCATAAACGGAATAAACTTTTCTCATCTTCAAACTTGGTGATAAGCATTGATGAAAAGGACGATGCAAAGGATGAAAAGGAAGACCATAACGAGGGCGGAAAGCCAATAGCCGCTATGGTGACGGAAACGGAGAGTCGTCCCCATTCTCGTCTTTACGGTCATATCTTCCGTCGTGTTATAAACACGCTTCAGCATATCGGTTCCGATAGGATAGGCAAAGCCGATTTTCTTGCCGATCAGCCAGGCAGCCACGAGCATAATAACGGAGTAGTATGCCCATAGCGAAAGGTCGGAAACGCAATTGATACAGAGCGGCAATCCCGTCAGCGCAGATGTCCAAAGGGCGGATGAATAATCCTTGTCGACGTCATCATCGGTCTTGTCGTCCACGCCTAAATACCCCGCAATCGCCCAGGCCAGAAAGACTTCAAAGAATACAAGACAATAGTTCAGAGATGTCAATGTGCCCTTGGGTGCATTCCAGAACGCCTTCCACCCCACCAGCAGCGGCGTATGTAAAAGGCGGCTCCGAAGATAACTCAAAGCAAAATAGACGGCAAACAGACCTACGAACAGCAGGACCAGTCGATAATCGTAGTATCGCCTATTTTGTTTCTGCCTGTTTTTCTTCTTTTTCATCTTGCCTTTCACTGTAAAACCAGCAAAGCTGGAATACTTGTATCAAAGGTAATAATAATCCGGATAAATCAGATTACTCTCCCATCCGGACGTAGGGGTGGCTTGCAATTTCAGTTGCTTACACGTTGTAAGCAGCTCGCCGGCATCTTCTGTCAAGAGTCACATCTCTCCGCATGTTCAAAAGGGGAGTGCGATGGAGGGGCTCTGTACAAGGTGTGTGGGGTAAAATCACACCTTGTACAGAGGGGGACGAGATTCCGTCGGGGCGGGGGCCCCTCCGGCATCTCTTGCCGCCCGCGGGGGTCCGTGCAAACCGAAATCATTCACAGCCGTCGGGCCTTCGGCCCTCTTGCCTGTTTTCGTTATACGTCGTCCGGTGAGCGAGCTCCCCGTCCGCCGTACAACAAAAACAGCCAGCTGCTGCGCAGCCGGCTGTGAATGTTTCGCTTTGCGGAGAGGACGAGATTCGAACTCGTGGTACGGAATGACCCGTACGTCGGTTTAGCAAACCGGTGGTTTCAGCCACTCACCCACCTCTCCGGGAGCCATTTGGCGAAACTTCCGCCACGAAGGCGGACTGCAAAGATACGAATAATTTCGAAA
>JAFYTP010000070.1 GCA_017558775.1 Bacteroidales bacterium
CAGAGTTACCAGATAACGATGGCCATGTTCAGCGCCATGTTGGGAGAACTGATTCCCATCGAGCGGGTCAAGGATGGGTCCTATCTGGAAATGATGAAGCCTATCTCGGCCATGGAATGGATTACACCGGATGCTCCTCCTACCGTAGTGGCTTACGGAACGTATGACCGAGTGCAGTCATTCAAGGCTTCCCTCCGCCTGAAAGCGGCATTGGAGAAGAACGGAGTGGACTTCAGATATTTTGAAATGCCTCACTCCGGACACGGTCTCCAGAACGACAGCAGAATCCAGAAACAGTGGATTATGGCCATTGATGAGTATCTGGACAAGTATATGCCGCTATAGGTAAAGCTCGCAGTAATGAGAGACTAATCCCAGAAACACTTTCTGGCAGTCAATATCATAGGCCAATGCATGGCCGGAATTAGGGAAGGGGACGTAATCATAATGCGTCCCTGTTTCTTTCAGTTTACTCATTATTAAATCCTTGTGCCCTCTTGGAACCACCCCGTCCGTGAGGCCGTAGCCCAGGAGAGTGGGCGGAGCACCCGCCTTCAACTGGTCCACGGGAGAAATCCTTTCCCATACAGGTCTGGCGCTTCCGTCAGCAATCATCCGGGGCGTCACATCCTGGCCGGACATCTTGGAGAGCCAGGCTGCAGCGCCCTTGTCGGAGCCGTCCACACCTGTAGTGAAGTTCACGTACCAATGGACGCCATTCTCCCAGGTGGAAGGGTTGAAACTCACCGGGGATGACTCCGTGATCACGAAGCGAACCGGCAGTTCGGGTTCTTCCCGGTAGCTGTACAGCAGCGCAAGACAGGCCCCGGCGGAATAGCCGTTCACCACCATCTGGGTAAGAGAAATGCCGTTTTCGGCCGAGACTGCAATGACCTTCCGAATACACTGGTGGATCTCCTCAACCATTTGGTCGATGGACGGAGTCGCTTTCCTCGTCTGCAGGGAATAATCCAACGATGCCGCCGTATAACCGGTCGCTGCGAAGAACCGGCTCCAAGCCTCTCCGTCAGCCTTTGAACCGCTGGTCCAGCCTCCGCCGTGAATGAAGAAGAAAAGCGTCTTTGCGGCAGGTTTGCTGCAATCCACGGGCAGGTACAAATCGAAAGCGAGTCCGTCGGCATACGGGATGTCCCGCTTGACGGCACCCTTGAAGTCCACGTTAATCAGCGACTGTGTTTCCTTCAGCTTTTCCTGGGATTCCAGGAAAGCGACGCAGCCGGAAAGAAGTGGGGCGGCAAGTATGAGCAGAAGCAGGCGTTTCATCAGAAGTTGATTTTAAGGGCCAAACCTCCGCCACCCTGAGAGTAAGCGACAGGCGTCACGTCGTAATTCTCAGCCTTCTTCACGGCAAGGATGCGGGAAGTCACCAACGTTGCGATTCCCGCCACGGCAATGCCGCCGCAGATGTAATAATCGGCCTTGGTGGTCTCGCCCACCATTGCCCGGAGCAGGTCTCTCTCGATGGCCGTTGCAGCAATGCCAAGGGTGCCGACACCTATGAGGGATACCCCCACAATGTCCGCCGTCTTGAACTTCCTGGCGCAGAGCGTATCTCCTTGATGCAGGGAACCAACGCCAAATCCCGGAAACAGGTTTTCACGCACGGGATCTGCCGGCCGCTGGGCAAAGGAGAGCACCGGAATGAAGAGCAGCAGTATTGTAAGCCCTCTCGTCATTTTGTCTATTTGGGCAGGCCAAAAACGTCAGTTAGCTCTTTCATCTGAGTATCAGTCATTCCGTCCGGATCAAAACCCATATTCCTGGCAGCAATGTATATTTGTGCCGCTTTGTTCAAGACATCCACCTGGTCGAAAGCGCTCATAATGTCCGTATCCACGGCAAACACGCCGTGCTTTTCCCACATCACAACGTCATAGTCATCGTCTATAGCCTTTATAGTTGCATCTGCGAGTTCCACGCTGGATGGGAGCATATATGGTACCATGCCCAAACCTCTTGGGCAGAAGGCCTTGGTCTCTGGAATCATGGACCAGAGCATACGTGATGCCGCATCTTTTTCCATCCATTTCTTGTTATGGGTCAAGGCGACCAGCTCGATGGGATGGGTATGGAGGGAGGCACGATAGGAAGAGCCTTTTGCCAAAAGATAGTCATGCACTGCCAGGTGGGAAGGAAGTTCCGAAGTTGGGGCGACGGGGGCGTCTGCTACAATCACATAGTGGGCGCAGTCCGGTGTGATGCGGATGACTGAGCCGTTTCCCATAGGATCACGGGCCAAGTCACGCATTCGTTTCTGCGTGCCTTTGCAATAAAACCAGCAGCCCTTCAGGTGAGGAAGGGTTTTGCCGATGGCAATAGGACCGCTGATGGCAGGAAGCGCCAGCATCCGTTCATCAATCCATTCGGTGATGTTAATGGTTATATTGCCGCCGTTACGCTCTGCCCAGCCTTTCATCCAGAGGTAACCGGCGACCTCGGCCACTTTGTCGATTTCGGCCTTCAAGGCCAGTTTATTATCTAAAATACTCATATGATCTGCGGTAAGAAAGTGCTGATAATAAGGACGATAATGCCTGTTACTAAAACTGTGACAGTCTTGCGGGATGCGCCCTTCCACTCCTTAAGTATGATGCCCCAGACATTGGAGAACACCACGTTCAGTGACATCAGGATGCACCAGCTGAACGTAATAAGGACCGGATAGCCCGTCAGGAAACCCTTGCCCAGGCTTAGGCCGAAGAACTGGCTATACCATAGCAGGCCGGCGAGGCAGCAGAAAAGGATGTTGTTGCCCCACAGGGTCTTCTGCCTGTAGTCGCCCCAGGTCTTGTTCTTATTGTTCTGGAATAGGCAGTAGGCCGCGTTCGTCAGGAAGCCGCCGAAGGTCACGAGCATCGTGGCCGGAAGGCTCTTGAAAATCTCCTTGGTGCCTTCCAGATAAAGGTCCTGGCCGAAGTTCAGGCCGATGTTGAAGCAGGCGCTCATGAAACCGGCGAGCAGCGCTACAAAGATGCCCTTGCCGAAGTTGAAGTCCTTGACCGCCTTCTTCTTCTCCTCCTCCGGCAGGGCGGAAGCCTTCATGGCCCCGGCGATGCCGATGATGGCGATACCCACGAGCGTGACGACGACGCCGATGATGACAGCGCTCGTCAGGTCACCCGCGTGGCCTGTGAAGACCGGGCCCAGGATGGCGCCGAGCGCCGAGCAGGTACCGAGTGCGATGCTCTGGCCCAGGGCGACGCCGAGATAGCGCATCGACAGGCCGAAAGTCAGACCGCCCACACCCCACAGGGCGCCGTACAGGATGGTGAGCCAGGTGGCCTTGGGATTGGCATTCATCAAGCCCATGAGGTCACCGAAGCTGCCGCCCGTACCGGAAACGGATAGAAGGGCGCCCACAAGCGGGAACAGCAGCCAGGCGAAGACACCCTGGACAAGCCAGTAACTCTCCCAGCTCCAATTCTTGATCTTGTTGATCGGGACATAGCTCGAACTCTGGCAGAACGCCCCGATGGCGATGATGAGTAAACCGATGATCAAATACATAATCGTCATGCCCGGCTGACCGGGCATCTCCTTTAACGTTTACTGGTAACTTCTCTCTCGTACTTCTCGATCTCCGGAATGAAGGCCTCGCCCACGGGGACACCGTTCTTGTAATTGAAGTAGTCGAACACGGCACCGAACGGGAGGGTCTTGGCCTCCTCGAGGAGGGCGAGACGCTGGAATCCCTTGCCGGCGTCCTCGTACTCGCGGAGTTTCGCAAGCGGTTCCAACAGCGCGCTCAGGACGCATTTCTGCGTAGCGCGGGTGCCGATGACGTAGGCGCCGATGCGGTTGATGGCGGCATCGAAGTAGTCCAGGCCGATGTGTGCACGGTTCAGGGCGTCGGCACGGACAATCTCCTTGAACAGGTCCAGCGTCTGGTCGTTCATGATGGTCACGTGGTCGGAGTCCCAGCGGATCGGGCGGGAGACATGGAGCATCAGCTCCGGCACGAAGAGCAGGAGCGAAGCGACCATGTCGGCCACGTTCTCGGTCATCTCGTAATGGCCGGTGTCCAGGGTGTACATGAGCTTCCGGGTGGCGCAGTAGCCGGCAACAAAGTCGTGGGAGCCGACGGTATAGCTCTCCAGGCCGATGCCGAACAGCTTCGCCTCCAGACAGGTCTTCATGCCCGGGAGGTCCTCCTTGAGAATCTCGTCCAGGGACTCCGCGAAGAGCTCGCGGTAACGCTTGCGCTCCACGGTCTGGTCCTTGGAACCGTCATGGACCCAGATATTCATGATACAGGGATCGCCCTGGGCCTTGCCCATCGCATCCGCGATGCGGCGGCAGCGCTTGGTGTGCTCGATCCAGAAAGCGCGGATGGCGGGATCGGGATTCGCGAGCGACAGGTCGCCGCTCTTGGGATGGCCGAAAGACGTGGAATTGAAGTCCAGCTTCATGTCGTTCTCCTTCGCCCACTGGATCCAGCTCTGGAAATAGTCCACCGTGACCTCGTCGCGGTCCACGAACTTCCCGCCGAAATCGCCGTAGATCTCGTGCAGGTTCAGGCGGTGGTTGCCCGCGAGAAGGCTCTTCGCGAACTTGACATCGGCCCGGACCTCGTCGATGTTGCGGGCGCGTCCCGGATAGTTGCCGGTGGTCTGGATGCCGCCGGAAAGGCCCGCCGCGCTCTCGAAACCGATCACGTCGTCGGTCTGCCAGCAGTGCAGGGAAATCGGGGTTTTCTCGAGGGTCTCGACCGCCTGGTCGGTGTCCACGCCGATGGCGGCATAACGCTCTTTGGCAAGCTCGTAAGCTTTCAGGATCTGTGCTTCTTTCATGATATCAGTGTTATTAATTGTTTATTTGTCCGGGGTAAAAGTCTTCACGGCGAATGCCTTCGCTATCATGTTCCGCATTTCCCAGCGGTCCTTGACCAAGCCGGCGGCGCGGGCCTGGATCATGACGTTGCCGATGGCGGTCGCCTCGGTGGGGCCGGCCACCACGGGGATGCCCAGTTCGTCGGCCGTCCACTGGCTCATCGTGTCGTTGGCGCTGCCGCCGCCGATCACGTGCAGCTTTTCGATCGGGAACGGGGCGAAGCCCTGGAGCATGTCCACGACCGCCTTGTAGCGGCGGGCCAGGCTGCGGTAGATGCAGCTGATGTACTGCGCGTCGTTCTCCGGCACTTGCTGTCCGGTCTCACGGAGGTAGCCGTCGATGGCTTCGACCATGTTCGCCGGGGCGGCGAAGCGCGGGTCGTCCGGGTTGATCGTGGACGGGAAAGCGGCCTCGCTGCGGGCCATCTTCTCCATTTCGCCGTAGTTGTAAGTACGGCCTTCCGCGGCCCAGACCTTACGGCTCTGCTCCAGGATCCACATGCCGGTGATGTTCTTCAGGAACCGGGTGGTCCCGTCGATGCCGCCTTCGTTGGTGAAATTCAGGCGGGTGGAGTCTTCGTTGATGATGGGCGCCGGGGTCTCGATGCCCATGAGGCTCCAGGTGCCGCTGGACAGGTAGGCGAACTTCTCATCGGCGGACGGGACGGCGGCGATGGCCGCGGCCGTGTCATGGCCGGCGACGGCGATCACGGGCACCTGCGGGACGCCGCAGGCCTCGGCGATCTCCTTGCGGAGCGTGCCCACGACGGCGCCCGGCTGCGTGATGGGCAGGAGGACATCCGTGCGGATACCGAGCTTCTCCAGCAACGTCTCGTTGAACTGGCGGCTGGTCTGGTCCATCATGCCGGAGGTGGAGGCGATGGTGTACTCGCAGACTTTGTTTCCTGTCAGCATATAGGAGAGGAGGTCCGGGATGAAGAGGACCTTGTCCGCGCAGCGGAGCGGGGCGAAGCCTTCCTTCGTCTGCGCGTACAACTGGAAGATGGAGTTGAAGTTCATGATCTGAATGCCGGTGGCTCCATAGAGTTCCTCCCGGGGAACGGTCCGGAACACCTCCTCCGGAATGCCGTCGGTATAAGGGTCGCGGTAAGCGCGGGGGTTGCCCAGGAGGGAACCGTCGTCGGCCACGAAGCCGAAGTCCACGCCCCACGTGTCGATGCCGATGGAATCGATCCGGACCCCTTCCCGGCCCAGCTGTGCGAGGCATTTGCGGAAGTGGTCGTAGATGGCGAGGATGTCCCAGTAATACTTGCCGTTCAGTTCGATGATGCCGCTCGGGAAGCGATATACCTCCTTCATATCGAAGGCGCCGTCGGAAAAAGTGGCCAGCACCGCGCGCCCGGAAGTGGCGCCACAGTCGAAGGCCAGGAATTGGTTGGTCATAGCAATAACTTTGTTTAATGATGCAAAGTTATATCGCAATAGAATACAAAATAATGCGGAATTTGGATTAAATACTTTGATTTTTGATAATAATAGGGTATCTTGCACTCATGGCCGATTCAATACACCATAAATATCTGGCTGTAAGTCCTGCGGATTATTTATGGGGACTTGCAGTGAATTCGGTGGGCTGCCAAGAGGTGCTATCGGGAGAATCATATCCTCCACAGAAGCATCCTTCCCGCTACCTGTTTACACGGGAACACGGAAGAATCCTGGATGAATACCAACTCCTTTATATAACCAGTGGAAAAGGCACCTTCAAAAGCGCAACGTGTCCCCAGATTCGCCATTTGCAGAAAGGTTCCCTGTTCCTATTGTTTCCCGGTGAATGGCACAGCTATGCTCCTTATCTAGAAACAGGATGGAAAGAATACTGGATAGGTTTTACCGGGACGCAGATGGAGACCTGGATGAGCAATGGTTTCTTCTCCCGCTTACAACCTGTTTGGAATATCGGCCTACAAAACGAAGTCGTTGATTTGTATAGGGAGGCCATTGCCATCGCAGACCGTCAGCAGTCCGGGTTCCAGCAAAGGCTCGGGGGTATCGTATCCCATCTTTTAAGCCTGGCGTGGTTCTATGGGAGGAATGCGACCTTCTCCGAATCGAAACAGCAAATTAACCGGGCAAAAATCATTATCGCAGAGCAATACAAGACCATCTGTCCAGAGGATGTAGCCTCTAAGATTTGCATGGGCTATAATAATTTCCGGAGGGTTTTCAAAGACTACACGGGGTTCTCTCCTGCAAAGTACATCCAGATGATCCGCTTGAACAGAGTCAAAGAAGCCTTGACCAACAGCGACCTCCCGGCCCGTCAGATTGCCTTTGAAGCAGGATATGAGAATGAGGATTACTTTTTCACTTTATTCCATCATCATACAGGGATGACACCTTTGGAATACCGGTCTTTTACGCGAGGTCAACTGCCGAAACAATAGCGGCTCGCAATAGTTCCCTGTATTTACAGAAGTTTCTTCAGATCCTCAATGTCTGGCAAGGCATTACGGAACTTCTCCGGCATTTCCTCCTTCGTGCGGTACGTGGCCACGCCCATCGGCTTGTTGTAGTCCTTGATGAGATACTCCACAATGGATTTATCGGCGCTCTTGCATAGGACAAGGCCAATGGAAGGATTCTCGTGCGGCTTTCGGACGAAGTCATCCAGGACGGTCAGATAACCGTTCAGCTGGCCCAGATAAGCGGTTTTGAAAGGCCCTCGTTTCAATTCCACCGCCACGAGTGCATTGAGCTCCCGGTTGAAGAAGAGCAGATCTATCTTGAAAACATGACCTTTTACCTCAACCACCTTCTGGCTGTCAACGAAGAGAAAATCTTTGCCGAACTTTAGGATGAAGTCGCGGATGTTTTCGACAATCTCTTTCTCCAGCACCTTCTCATCCACGTCTTCGATGTCATCTGCATCCAGTTCCTCAACATTGATGAAATCCAAAAGGTATTCGTCCTTGAAAGCACGGATGGCGCGGCGAGCGCTCTTGACATCCGGGATGGTGGTGAGGAAGTTGTTAGGAAGGGCTCCGCGGTGATGGTATTCGTCTGCAGAGATAGCCTTCAGTAATGCATCCTTTGACAGATGGGAAAGCGCCGTCCGCTGGATGTAGTAGATTCTCTCGTCCCGGTCCTTGACTTTCTCCAGTATCCGGACGTGGTGCGTAAACGGCACTGCGAAAAACTCTTGCATCGGAAAGCCATCCAAATTCGACAATTGCGGTTGGCAAATTATAACCGGTTCATTCTCTGATGTCTGCAAATCGCCAATCGCGGTTGGCGATTTCTCGTCAAGCGTTGTCCAGGCTTCGTAGAAGATGCGCATGTTCTTCAAACTGCTCACTCCGAAACCCATCAAACCCGGAAGATCATTCTTGAGTTGGGCGCTGATAATCTCCAGCGCCCCCGTGCCCCAGAAACCACTTCTGGAGTTCTCAGAAATATACCGGCCAATACCCAGATACAACTTGAGTTGTTCCTGATTGACAAGCCGGACGGCATTGTACTGGCTTTGGAGGATGGCCTTCTTGATAAGTTCGACGGCCTGGATGTATTTGGGTTCTATCTTGTCCATAGGGCAACCATTTCTATGAATACTGACCTGCATTTCGCAAACAGCGGCAGATGAACAAAGTTAATGTTTTTCTCGGAAACAAATCCATCCACAGGTTAACTGCTGAACCGAGGAATTCTTCCGTGCTTTCCCATTCAGAAATCCAACATTGCGGCGATAGCCAGCTTGGCATTCCTGTGGCCCTCTTGTCCACCGGGCTTGCCCGGGTTTTGCCGACACCGAAGGCGTCGGGGTAACTCAATACCCACCTATGTATAAGCACGGTGGAGATTTGCCATGAATCCAGCAAGCTGATGTTGGCAGGGTGCCGGATAATCCGGTAGTTTTGCCGGACCGATGAGGCGGGTTCCCGAGTCGGTTTGAATCCGGCACATTCCAACACCCCGTTCTTTAGGGCTTGCCCTATTCTGCCATCAAAAAAGGGAAACTGGTAACTCAATATGCATGTCCCCTTACGCGACATACCAATGTGCCAGGCGTCGGCAAGCCAGACCCGGCAAAAAAGGATGTTGAAAAGGAGGGAAACTGATGCGAGCCAGGGAGCAGGCAAGAAGCCATCGTTGTACAGGCCGCATCGCGAAACGGTACGACATTGGCATAACTTGCTTTGGCGGTGTCGCGATTGGATCGCGGCACCCTCCGGCATCCTCCGCCGGGTTCTGCGGAGCGCAGATTCAAGACTTTGTCGTTTCATGTGCAGTCATGTTTTGTGACTCATCCGGAAAGGACAGGAAGGATCCGGGCGGATGCCCTCAGCCCATCCTTCCTTTTCCTTCGTTCAAATTCCCGACACTCCGGTCAGACAGTCTCTTGTAGAAGCCGTTCCTGACAGACCGGCCGTCGATATACCAGCTCGCCACGCAGAGCAGGGTATGGATGCTCGTCCGGTTGTTCTGGACGGTTGAGACAAGTCCCACCTGGTTCATCTGGTCCAGTACCCTGGAAACCGTCTTCCGGTCGCACTTCCACAGGTGGGAAAGTTCCACCTCGGAGGCGACGAACTGACCGACATGGACGGTGGTAGCGAAGCCTTTCTTCTCATACTTCTCTTCGGCGGTCCGGGTGAGATTGATCAGGGACACCAGGGCCTGCATACGGTTGATCCCTTGCTTGCTCGCAGAGAGATAGTCTGCCTGGTCCTTTGTCAGGATGAGGCTGTAGGAAATGTTCTGTTCCATCATCGGCTTGTTTGTGAATTGAGTTCAATGAGTTTCTTCCGGGCCGCTTCCTGTATCTCCGCCTCGGACATGACGCGGTTGCTGCGGATCCAGTCGAGCAGGACGCTCTTCTCGAAATAGATCAGTTTGCCCGCAGGCTTGTAGAACGGAATCCGGTTCTCGTGGGTCATCTTGTAAAGCGTGCTCTTGGCGATGCCCAGGAAACTGGCGGCTTCCTCCAGGTTCAGAACCTCCTTCGCGGAGTAGCAGAGGTTCTCCAGGGTCTGGACCCTCGATTGAAGGTCCGTGAGTTTACGGTCGCCCTCATGGACGGCCTGGCTTTTCTTGGTTTCGTTTACTTCTGACATATTCGCTGTATTTTAGAGTTTTCGTGTCTCATTCGTGCTGCAAAGATATGGAATAAATCTCTAAATAAACAAGCGTATAATGTTGATGCACAGCGCATTAGGTGCGACAATAACACCGATTTTGCCGACACTTTTGGGGATGCGGCATGGCAAATCCGACTGACACAGGACGGCAAATCGGATGTACAAAGGATGTCCCGAAAACATGGCATTTGGTACACCTGTCGAAACGGATAGTCAAGTGAGATTGAGGACGTGACGGAGACGCCGGTTGTACAATCTCGGCATAACGAACAAGGCAAAACAGGCGGCAAACGAAGGAGCACCGCCTTGTACAATGTACACAGAGGAAGATGGCAACGTCGGAGAAGAAAGTGCCATCAAAAAAAAGTGAAAAAAAATTTCAACTATTTTGGGCGAGGGTATCAGAGTACCCGATTCCGAGTGTTTTCGCGGTACTCTGACCCGGCGGGACGGAAGGCGTCAGAGCCGGGGAAGGGAGGAATCGTATCGGTCCTCTTGTTAATGACGGAACTAATTCTTACCTTTGTAATTAAAGGATGCAGACGTGATCTGAGCGGGGCATCCGGACAGACGGCTCTTTGATTTGATAAATCTGATTCTTGTCCCGTTTTTGTCCCGTCATTTTGGAGACAAGCGGAACGGAGCGCTGTAAGAAATTGATCTACATCTTGTTCCCTACCACCCCTCTTCTTTCCCGGCAGGAATCGAAAATATACGAAAAAA
>JAFYTP010000071.1 GCA_017558775.1 Bacteroidales bacterium
CTGGACGCCATCGCCCTGCGCTGCTGGAACGAGATGGAGACTTATCTGCGCATCTGCCCTTGCGTCATCCTTTCCGAACTCAATGACCGCGGCATCGTCGCTTCCTGCGAAATTGACATGTGCTCCGCTGTTACGATGCGTGCTATGACCCTCGCATCCGAAGTCCCCGCCACCGTCCTGGACTGGAACAACAACTATGGCGACGATGAAGACAAAGTAATCCTCTTCCACTGCGGCCCTGTGGCGCAGAAGCTGATGACCTGCAAAGGCTCAGTCGGCTTCCACACCATGTTCGAGCGCGTTGACCCGGGTTCCGGCTGGGGCTGCAACGAAGGACGCATCCGTCCCATGCCCATTACGGTCTCCAACCTGCAGACAAAGGACGGCAAACTCGTCCTCTATGTGACGGAAGGCCGTATTACGGAAGATCCTATCGAGAACGGGTTCTTCGGCTGTGCCGGCGTGGGTGAGATTCCGGACCTCCAGAACAAGCTCATCAGACTGGCCAAACAGGGCTTCAAGCACCATACGGCCATTTGCGAAGGCCATTACAAGGATGTGCTCAAGGAGGCTTTCACGACCTACCTGCACTACGACTGGGTGGAAATCGACTAATCCCATATGGTCAGTTTAGGTATCGATATCGGCGGCACGGGGTGCAAGTGTGTGGCTTTCAATGAAGAAGGTGAGCAACTTGCACTCGCGTACCTCGAGTATCCGCTGGCTCCGGGGACGGTGGACCTGCCCCCGGAAGTGATGATGGAATCCGTGATGGATGTCATCCGCCGCTGTGTTGAGGGACTGGAAAGACCTTCAGACGTCCGGTGCATCACGGTGTCTTCCTTCGGAGAATCTTTCATTGCGGTCGGCGAAGACGGCCGGCCGGTCTGCGAGAGTATGCCCACCTATCTGGCAGACACTTCGAATCGTGAGTTCTTCTCTTTGGTCGATGCTTTTGGGAAGGAAAGGATGATGCGGATTTGCCGCCTGATGCCGGATGCCTACTATTCGCTGTCCAAGATTCTCCATACGCAGAAAACGGCGCCGGCTCCCGTCGGGAAGTATCTCTTCGTCGCGAGTTACGTGTGTTTCCGCCTTTGTGGAGCCTGTGTCACGGATCCTTCGCTTGCCTGTCGGGGACTTCTTTACGATGTGGAGAAGGGCTGCTGGTCCGAAGAAATCCTGGAGGCGGCAGGTATTATGCCGTCACAGTTGCCGGAAATCGTCCCCACCGGTACCGTTGCGGGGTCGCTTCTTCCGGAAGTGGCGTCAAGGCTGAACCTTGGCGCGGACGTGCAAGTGCTGATCGGAGCGCATGACCAGATTGTCAATGCGCTCGGTTCCGGCATTGCCCGTCTGGGACAGGCCGTGGACAATTCCGGCACGGTGGAGTGTATCACCCCGCTGTTCGCCGCCCTTCCGGAAAACATGCTTTTCCACGAGGAAAACTATTGCTGCTCTCCTTATCTTGACAAAGGGTATGTCACCTTTGCCTACAATATATCGGCAGGCACTTCCGTCCGCTGGTTCCGGGATGCTTTCGGGATGGGATATGACGAGCTCAACCGCCTTTGCCCGGGCGAGCCGACGGATCTGATGGTCCTTCCTTTCCTTCAGGGGATGGGAGGGACGCCGGACATGGACCAAAGCGCAACGGGCACCATCCTTGGCCTCAACACATCCACCCGCCGACCGGACTTGTACCGGGCGCTGCTGGAGGGAATCACGTTCGAAATGCGCTATAATCAGGAGAAGATCGGCGGACATGGGATTCGGTTCGACAGCCTGTTCGCCTGTGGCGGAGGCGCCCGCTCCGATGCTTGGATGCAGATCAAGGCTGATATTCTGGGATGCCGGATGGTCCGTGTGGACACCAAGGAAACCGGGGCGCTTGGAAGCGCCATCCTGGGGATATCCGCCATGACGGGCGAGAGCCCTTTCTCCCTGGCACAGAAATGCGTCCGCTATGGAGAAGTATTCACACCGGATCCTCTACGGGCCCGGATCTACGATGAACGTTACGATTTGTATAAACAACTCCGGAAACTTCACAAGGGCATCCGGATCAAACGATAAAACCTATGCTCAATCCATACATCGGCCATGAGAGCCAGCTCGGCTCCGTCGAGGAGGTCCGCCTTCAAGGGGGCAGGGGAGACGGAATGCGTCTTCTGCAGGTCAGAAATGCTGCAGGACTGGAGGTTACCATTTCTGCCGACCGTGCTGCGGATATTTCCCGCGTCATTTTCAAAGGCGACAACATGGGCTATTTCTCGCCCTGCGGCTATGTGGCTCCCACCTATTACGACAAGGACGGAATCGGTTTCCTGAAGAGTTTCACCGCCGGTTTTCTGACCACTTGCGGGCTTACTGCGGTAGGTAGCCCTTGTGAAGATGCCGGGGAAGTCCTGCCCCTGCACGGCACTATAGCCAACACGCCGGCGGAACAGGTCCGCTGGGAGGAAACGGACGATGAAATCATCGTCAAGGCGAAAGTGAGGGACTGCCGGATCTTTTCCCACAAACTGGTCATGGACAGGGAAATTGCCATCGGAAAGTACGCCAATACGCTCCGGGTCAAAGATGTCATCACCAATGAAGGAGATACGGAGTCTCCTCTGATGCTCCTCTACCACATGAACATGGGATATCCGCTCCTGTCGGAGGAATCTGTCGTTGAAATTGATTCCGTGAAAGTTGTTCCCCGCAACGAGCACGCGGCGGAAGATCTGGACACCTGGTCCAAGATGCTGCCTCCGACTCCCGGTTTCGAGGAGCAGTGCTATTATCATTCCTTTGAGGGAACGGGACGCGCGGCTATA
>JAFYTP010000072.1 GCA_017558775.1 Bacteroidales bacterium
GATTCGGGCGGAATACCCGAGCTTCCGGCCCACGACACTGCCGCAGAACATACCTATAATAACGGAAAGCGCCGTGAAGACCAGCACGGACAGGGCCGTGGGCGCGATATCTGCCCATTTCGCCTCGTCCATCGCCATAGACAGTCCGACGACCGACGCGTCGATGGAAGTGGCGACCCCGCCGATGACGATGCTCTTGAAGCCATCCAGGTTCAGGTGCTCGGACTTGCTCCGGACGCCGTCCAGGAACATCGCGCCGCCCACATACAGCAGGAGGAGGAAGCCGATGACATGGGCAACCTTCTCAAAATGGCCCACATATTCGGAAATGATCCCCGTGGCGAAGGTTCCGAGCGCCCATCCGCCCAGGAACAGGCCCGTCTGGATGACGGCGAAAACCGCCGCGACGGTCCATACCTTCTTCTTCATTTCCTCCCGCGGCAGCAGGAAGGACGAGCAGAGAGAGACGGCGAAACAATCGGCACAAAGGGAAATGCCCAGCAGGATGGCGCTGATCCAGATATTCATGGTTTAAATTCTTGACGGTTGAGAATGGAACGGCCCAGGGTGAGTTCATCGGCATATTCGAGGTCGTCGCCGAAGCCGAGGCCGCGGGCCAGAGAGGAGAACTTTACGCCCGTATGGGCCAATTTTCTATAAAGGTAGAAGGCGGTGGACTCCCCTTCCACGTCGCCGCTGAGGGCGAAGATAACCTCCGCGTCCGCGGGATTCTCCAGGGCCTCCACACGCTGTACCAATTCACTGATATTCAGGTCGGACGGGCCGATGCCGGCAATCGGGGAGATGATGCCGCCCAGCACGTGATAGACACCGTGATACTGGCCGGTATTCTCAATGCTCATCACGTCACGCACGCTCGAGACCACGCAAATGGCGCTGTGGTCGCGAGAATGGTCCGCGCAGATGGAGCAAGTGTCCTCGTCGGAAATCATCCGGCACTCCTTGCAGTAACGCGCGTCGTCCCGGAGCCGGTTAATGGCCTCCGTGAAATGATGCACGTTCTCCTGCGGCTGCCGGAGCAGGTGCAGGGCCAGCCTTAAAGCACTCCGCCGGCCCACGCCGGGCAGGGTGCCGATGGCCTCGACCGCCTCAGACAGCAGTTCGGACGGGTATTTCTCCTTATACGCCATGGTACGCGATGAGCCCCTCCATCGGGGAAGGGATGAAACGGGTGAAGGTCAATCCATATTCGGCGCCCAGACGCTCCAAGTCCGCGCGGCAGGCGCAGCCGAAGCCGCCGACCACGCCCACGGGAAGCCGGTCGTAGCGGACAAGCGTCCGCTCGATGAGGGCACGGAAGTTCTTGTCGATGAGTGCGTCGATGTAAGCGTCGCCCCGATGCTCCAGGATGAACGGAGCCAGACTGCCCAGGTAACGGGAGGGGGCGGGACTCTTGTAGATGTTCCGCACGACGGAAGCGTAATCAGCCTCGTGGTCCTTGGCGAACGCATCGGCAATAGCCTCGGGAACGAGGTCCTTGACCAGATCGGCCAGGAACATCCGGCCCAGGGCCGCACCGCTGCCTTCGTCGCCGATGATGAAGCCGCCGCCATGGATGTTGCGGACCATCTTCTCGCCGTCATACTGGCAGGTGTTGGAACCGGTGCCCAGGATGACCGCGATGCCGGGCTCGTGCCCGCAGGCGGCTCTGGCAGCCGCCACAAGGTCGGACGCATACTCGCAAACGGCCTTCGGGAAGCGCTCCTTGAACACATTGTCCAGTTCCGTCGGGAACTCCAGCAGGCCGGCGGCGTAGAAATGGATCTCATCCACGCCCGAGAAGTGCTCCACCGCATCGGCAAACACGGCGGCATTGGCCTCCGCCGAGATGGAGGACAGGTTCATGCCCGGGGTTTGCAGGCGCTGCACAACGACGCCGCGGTCGATGGCGCACCAATCGGTCTTGGTGGCGCCGCTTTCGACGATGAGGATCATATTTCCACTCCTTTCTTTTTCCAATGGTAATAGCCGTACACCGCCGAGGCGATGTAGGCGAGATACAGGACCGCCATCCAGTACTGGCCGTTCACCAGGCACAGGGCGGTCGTGAGCGTATTGGCAACCACCCACAGCATCCACTGCTGGATATACGAGCGGGTGAGCCACCAGGTGGCGATGACGCTGAGGGCCGTCGCCGTGGCGTCCAGTTCGGATACGCCATCGCCCAGCGCGCGGAACAGCCACATCAGCGCGAGCGAGCCAAAAACAAAGCCCACAGCGCTCCAGACGGCCGTTTTCTTGGGAAGCGCCCGCAGATGGATCGCGTCCTCCCCCACCGCCGCACCGTCCTTCCGCCACTGGATCAGGCCGATGACGGAAATGACGATATAATAGAGGTTCAGGCCCATCATCCCCCAGCTCCGCTGCACCGCAAAACTGTACGCGCAGGCCGCCCCGGTAAGGATACCCAGTACCCACATCGCGTTCTTCTGGAGGATCTCCAGCACGATATACGCGATGCCGGTGACAAAGGCGAAAATCTCGATGATTTGGATGATGTCCATAGACTACAAAATTACACTTTTTTCGCTTTTTGTCCAAAAAAGGAGGACTATGGAGACGCATTTCGGGGATCGCTGTGTTTGGATGGTAGAAACAGATGAAACTTACTATCTTTATTGCGGACAAAGGTAATGTAGGTGTATAAGGATTTGGATGAGCAGGCACTGGCCAGGTACTGCTCACAGAAAGACAGATTGGCGGTTGATGAGCTGTATAGAAGATATGCCGCAAGGGTGTACTCGCTCTGCCGACGGTATCTCGGAGATGATGACGATGCGAAGGATCTGATGGTAGAGACGCTCCTGCAGGCCATTGACAAGATAGAGTCCTTTCATTACACGGGAACCGGATCCCTGTACGGATGGATCGGCAGGATCGCCATTAACAAGGCGCTCAACCAGATTAAACGGCACCGGTGGCGGATGGTTCCTTTGGACATAAGGGCGTACGACAACATCCCGGAACCGACAGCGGAGGAAACGGAGGCGATACCGAAAGAGAAACTGCGGGAGTGGATTTCCGAACTGCCCGATTTGAGAAGAGCCGTCTTCAACCTGTACTGCATTGACGGGTACTCTCACAAGGAAATAGCCCGGATGCTGGGAATCAGCGAGACCGGATCCACCAGCACGCTGGCAAAGGCAAGGGCTCAACTGAAAGAAAAGATCAAACAATACTTGAAGGAACAACAGCTATGAGAAAATGGGAAGACATAATCAAGGAGAAAATGGAAGAGCCTGACGGCGAGCTCCCTGAAAGCGTCTTTGCCGAATTCCATACTCGTTTCGATGACGCCGGGATCAAGCATACCGCAAAACGTTTTCCGTGGGTGTGGGCACTTATTCCCGCTGTCGCGGCGGGACTTGCCGCCGTCCTTCTCCTCAGGAAGCCTGAAATCACGGAAGATGGTCCTCGACAGGTCCAGCAACAACCCGTAGCTCAAATCCAAACGGAGGAACCTATAGATGAGAATTTTTCCACGGATACTCCTCAGTTCTTTGGGCGAACGGCCGTGACCAAGTCTGTTCCTCACGAGACCATATCTGACATCTCCGAAGTGCCTGCCATTGCCGAAGACCAGGCAGAAACTCCTGAATCGACAGACAGCCAGGAAACAACTGCGAGCCCTAAGCCCGGCACGAATCCATCGACAGGAAACACCCCCACCTTGACGACATCCCCTTACATCCCTTTGACCGGAGCAAAACCGAGGGTGAACATCAAGGTTGCACCCGCTGCCGGTGGAATCCTGGGAGGCGGTGTCCTGGCCGCCCTGGCGACCTATCTCACCGACAGCAAGAAAAACACCATCCCCTCCTATGTCGGACACGGTACCGTAATCAATTCTCCGTCAGGGCAATCCGGCAACCATCAAGGCGGCGCCATCAGCAGTTCTGTAGATGACCCTGACAATATTCCTACTGACAATCCACAGCCAGAAGAGCCCATCAAAGACCTTCTGGAGCAATCCACACATTATTTCCCGATCAAGGCCGGCCTTTCCACACGACTTCCTCTCACGGAAAGACTGTTTCTTACCACCGGGCTGGAGTATTCCTTGTATCGGTCGAAGTACAATATGAGCTACTCCGGGGAAAAATGGCAACGCGTTCATTATCTCGGAATCCCGGTCCGTCTGGATTGGGTAGTCGCCTCCCATTCCCTGTTTGATGTATATGTGGGGGGCGGAATGCAGGGCGATTTCTGTTTAAATGCTTCGCTTGCAGGGAAAGACATCAAAAAGGACGGGCCCAGTCTTTCCTTGTTGGGGGTCGGAGGCATCCAGATGAATGCGACAAAACGCCTGGGGCTCTATTTGGAACCGGAATTCAGTTGGATGATTCCGAATGAGAACAATACGCTCGTTACCTACAGGAGCGAGCATCCCGTAATGTTCTCTGTTTCCGCCGGCATAAGAATCAATCTTGGACAATAATAAACAACTGGTTATGAAAAGAATAGGACTGATAACCGCCGCCGTTTTCATCCTAGCTGGCGCTTCCTGCGGAAAGACTCCTTACGTGGAAAACGCAGATAATCCCGATACTGTGGTTGAGGAGAATCCTGATGACAACCCTTTCAAGAAGATGGAACTGGACACCCGGTCAGAAGCTATTGTCGAGCTGGGCAAAACCTTCGCGTTCGATTTCATCCGCCGGGTGAACGATGTTCAGGAAGAGAGCTTTATCGTCTCTCCGCTCAGTATGCAGTTTTTGCTGGGAATGATTCTGGACGGCGCACAAGGAGAGACTGCCGATGAAATCTGCCGGGTGCTCGGATATGAAGCCGGCGACATCCAGGCCGCCAACGAGTTTGCATCGACTATGCTGGAACAGTTACCGGCTATGGACAAAACGACGGCCCTTTCCATCGGCAACGCCGTTTTTGTGAACCAATCCTACTCCATCCTGGACAGTTATCGGTCCTGCGTCGTCCAATACTATGACGCCGAAGTGTCCAATCTGGATTTCGCAGATAGCGAGCGTGCCGCGGGTAAGATAAACCAGTGGTGTTACGACCGGACAAACGGCCTGATCGACCATGTCCTGGACCAAGTGGACCCTGCCATATTGGCCTTCCTGATGAATGCCGTGTATTTCAAAGGGCAATGGAAGAATAAGTTCCCAGCCGAGACCACTGCCCAGGAAAGGTTTGTCGATGAGAATGGTCACGAATCGACGGTGCCGATGATGAAGAACGACGCCTCCTTCCTTTATCAGGAAAACGACGGCTTCCGTGCCATCCGTCTCCCTTATGGGAACGGCGCCTATCAAATGACGGTCATCCTTCCCAAAACGGGCAAGACCCTCAAAGATGCCGTTTCGGTTCTCGATGCCCGTCAGTGGAACGATCTCAATAAGTCCTTGTCGGGATGTCAAGTCGATGTCTGGCTTCCCAAATTCGAAACCAAGTCCCATTTGAATCTGAACCAGCTGCTCATCGAGATGGGCATGCCCTCCGCTTTCGACGAGATGAGGGCTGACTTCAGTGCCATGTCTTCGGTTTATCCCCTGTTCTTCAGCCTTGTAATGCAAGACGCCGTTATCAAAGTTGATGAGGAAGGAACGGAAGCCGCCGCCGTTTCAACCGGGACTGCAGCTACCTCTGTACCGGAGCGTCACACATTCCATGCGGACCATCCGTTCCTGTATCTGATAACGGAATCCAGCACCGGCGCCATCCTGTTTGCCGGCAAGTTTACCAAGTAGTAAATGAAGCAAAACGTTTCTCTCGTTTTGCAGAATCAGAAAAAGTCCTTACCTTTGCAGCGAGATAATAAATCGTGATACGGATGGACACGGGATAGTGCGAAAGTCCCCGCCGGCTTAATCCTCGCTTTTTGAAGTAATTCCGCCACGTAGTCTTGGGGCAGATCTAGCAGGAAGTCATTTGGCTTCCTGCTTTGTTTTATCTGTATCAATGACCGTAATACAATATTGGACTTTCGACTTGTCACTATGCTTGATGCCAACAAGCATTTTAATACCTCCAATACCCGGACAGTAGTAGGACATTCGTATCATACTCTCGAACCCCTGCTGATTGACCTTGCTCTGGTTCGCAGGCATCTTCTCAACAAAAACAGCATTTGTCAGAATTGCATCCAATTGTAGCACGGCAAGCGTAGACAAATAGGTCAATGACGCGTGGCCAGCTGTCTCTTTTATGGACACATAACGGATGTTAATGTCTTCCTTAAGGCTTAAGTTATATCGCTTGGATTCCGGATTCCGCCGCTTCCAATCGTGATAGAACGACAGGATGATCTTCTGCCTGCTCCTTCTATCCTCGACAGAATCTCCTCTGGGGATTTCATCCTCTGAAA
The DNA here is from genome assembly GCA_017558775.1 of Bacteroidales bacterium. Taxonomy (GTDB): domain Bacteria; phylum Bacteroidota; class Bacteroidia; order Bacteroidales; family UBA932; genus Cryptobacteroides. The sequence goes on from JAFYTP010000072.1 coordinate 6,350, forward strand.
TCAGACACTCTTCTCCCGGGGCGGATGGAAGGGTACACAACTCCGGTTCCTCAACATAGCCCACCAACATCTCAAAAGGAACGCCCAGAACCATGGCAGCCTTGTATATTGTCTCCAAATTCTTGGACTTGAACAACACCTTGACATTCTGCTTCCGAATGCCCATCCGCCTCGCAAACTCACTCTTTGTCATTCCAATTTGCGCCAACAACGCTTCTCCCTTCGCTTCAAAATAGATCTGGTTCATAAATAAACTTTTTGCAAACGTAATAAATTTATATTACAACCGCAAACGATCAGGCACGCACTCGTGCAAGGTTTTCCGTTTGGCAGACTGTGGCAGAATGCTTATCTTTGTGCCGCAATCAATTCGACACTATGGACAAGAAAAGTTACGCATTCGGAATGAGCCTCGCCGGCAACCTGCTGCAGTCGGGCGTGCACGGGCTCAACTTCGACGATTTCGTGGCCGGTCTGAAGGCCATGATGCAGGGTGAGGAACTCGCCATCTCGATGGACGAGGCCGGAGTGGCCCTGGAACAGTTCTACAAGGAAATGGAAGAGGAAGCCGCCGAGCGGGCCGCCGTCGCCGGCGCCGCCGCGAAGGAAGAGGGCGAGAAGTTCCTCGCCCAGGCCGCCAAGGACCCTGAGGTCCGCGCCACCGGCTCCGGCCTGATGTACAAGGTCCTGAAGGAAGGCACCGGCAAGAAGCCCAAGGCTACGAGCCAGGTCAAGTGCCACTACGAGGGCACCTTCCCGAACGGCCAGATCTTTGACAGCTCCTACAAGCGCGGCGAACCCGCCGTCTTCGGCCTGAACCAGGTCATCAAGGGCTGGACCGAAGGCCTCCAACTGATGGCCGAGGGAGCCAAGTACGAGCTCTATCTCCCGTACAACCTCGCTTACGGCGAGCACGGCGCCGGAAACGCCATCCCGCCGTTCAGCGCCCTTAAGTTCGTCGTTGAACTCATTGAGGTTCTCTAGCCTCATACTGATTTTACTCGTGACCGCTTCCCGGGCCGTGGCCCAGGAGGCGGATTCACTTAATGCGGCACGGGTGACAGCGGACCTGCGGGTCGCGCCGCCCGCCGCGGCCATCGCAGGACCTCGGCTCCGCAGCGCCGTGAACCTTCCCGCCGCCATCCGCGAGTTCAGCGGCATCCAGCTGCGGGACTACGGCGGCGCGGGCGGTCTGAAGACCATCAACGTCCGAAGCCTGGGCAGCGCCCACACGGCCATTTTCCTGGACGGCCTTCCCATCGACAATGCCCAGAATACACAGGTGGACCTGGGAAGGATCTCCACGGAGGGGCTGGAAAGGGTGGAGCTTTTCCAAGGGCAGCGGGCGCAGACGCTCCAGACGGCCAGGGAATACGGCAGCGCCAGTTCCCTGCACCTGACGAGCGCCCTCCCGTCGCCGGAAGGCCGGAACGGCTTCCGGGTGCGGCTGCGGGGCGGTTCCTTCGGAACCATCTCCCCTTCCGCCGCCTGGGAATCCCGCTGGACACCAGTCCTTTCCTCCCGCGTCCAAGCAGGCTTCACGCACGCCCACGGACGCTATCCTTTCCACGTAAAGGACTTCCGGGACACGCCTGAGGGCTACAAGGGTTACGACACCGTGATGGTCCGACAGAACTGCGACCTGACCGAGTTCCGGGCCGATGCCCAACTGTTCTATACGCCCGAAGGAGGCCGTTACAACATACGAGTCTCCGGGTATGACGCCGACCGAGGCATCCCCGGACCCGTATACAAGCAGGCGGAACGATATCCGCTCTCCAACGACCGCCAGAGTGACCGGAGCCTGTCCATCCAGGCGGGCGGCGAGCAGGAATTGACCGAGAATCTCTCCCTCCTCGCCCGGGCGAAATACGCCCGAGACCGGCTGAAATATTTGGACATTTCCGAGCTCGACCCGAGCGTATCGGCCATTTGGGACTATCTGCTGCAAAGCGGATATCTGTCCACCGGACTTTCCTGGAAGGCTTCCGAACAGTGGTATTTCGGCGGCGCCGTGGACGGGCAGTATGAGACGCTGCAGTCCCGGGTTTCGGCCCAGCGGAAAACCTTGTTCGCGGCCATATCGACCTGCTTCCTGGAGGGCCCCTGGAGGGCTTCCGCATCGGCCCAATTCCAGCACTCGAGAGGGGCCGGCACCTACGATTTCCTATCTCCTTCCTTCCTGTTGGAATGGACGCCCGACCGCTACTGGGAGTTCGGTGCCCTGCTGAAGCGTTCCTGCCGGCTTCCTTCCTTCAACGACCTGTATTACAGCCAGGTAACCGTCCGGAAACTTCAACCGGAGCAGGTGTATCAAGCAGCTGCGCACTGGTCCTGGAACCGGCGCTACCCGCATTGGTATTTCCAGGCGCGGGAGGAACTGTACTTCAACTATGTGAAGGACAAACTCATCGCCGTCCCGAACGGAAGCCTCTTCCGCTGGTCGATGTACAACCTGGGCGGCGTCCGGATCCTTGGCGATGAGATCAACGCTTCCGCTAACTGGTATTCTGGTCCATGGACCGTCGGAGGAACGGCCCGGTACACCTACCAATGGGCCCGCGACACCGAAACCGGCGGACAGATTCCCTACATCCCCCTCCACAGCGCCAACTTCCGGATTTTCACCCAATGGGGTGGCTGGAGCGTCGACTTGCAGGGCTTCGTGACCGGCGAACGCTTCAGTTCCTCCACCAACCGCCGGGACTTCCGCGTCGCCCCCTGGACCACCTGGGACGCCTCCGTCGCCTACGCCTTTCCTGAAAGCGGTCTCTCGCTGCGCCTGCAGCTGAACAATCTCCTGAACGAGAACTATGAGATCATCCGGCAATACCCGATGCCGGGGTTCAATGTCTTCGGAACGCTTGAATATGTTTTCTGAAAAACGTATCTTTGCGTCTCCAAACGTTCTTTAACAGATGAAAAAAATTGCACTGCTGGTTTTCAGCGCGGTGCTCGTCGCGATAGCGTCCTGCACCAAGGAAAACACCCCCGATCCTAAGTTCGCGGGTATCGATGTCGAAGTAGGTGAACAAAGCGGCAGCTTCAACAAGCTGTACATCCTCAACGAGGGTGCCTATCCGGGCGCGTCTACCCTCGACCTGTTGGACTTCAAGAACAAGAAATTCTGCGAGGACATCTTCTCGCAGGCCAACCCCGAGGTCGTCCAGGGCCTCGGCAACACCGCCAACGACTTCATCGTCGTGGACAACAACATGTGGGTGGCTCTCAACGCCTCCAACCAGGTGGCCGTCCTGCACATGCCGGACGCCAAGCTCGTGAAAGTCATCGAAGTGGAAAGCCCCCGTTACCTCGTCGCCGACGGTGGTTATGTCTATGCCTCCTCCTATGGCGCCGCCGTTTACGGTGGTACGGACATGATTCCCGGAAAGGTGTACCGCATCGACAAGAAATCCTACGATACCAAGACCGTGGAAGTCGGCTACCAGCCGGAAGGCCTCGCCGTCCTCAATGGAAAGCTCTATGTCGCCAACAGCGGCGGTTACAACTGGGTCCATGACAACCGCATCTCGGTCATCGACATCGCCTCCTTCAAGCTGGACAAGCACATCGAAGCCCCGATGACGAACCTCTTCCAGATGGTCGCCACCGACGACCAGATCTGGGTTTCCTCCTACGGCGAAGCCTCCTGGTACCAGGATGCCGACGGCAACTGGCTCTCCTCCGTCTCCGCGCCCCAGGGCCTGGTGTCGATGACCCCTGCCGGCCAGTTCACGACATGGGAAGGCGTCCACGCCAACAAGATGTCCCTCAGCGGCAACACCCTCGTCTGTTTCGGCAATGACGCGGAGATGTCCGGCGGATATGATAATTGCGTCTATTTCGTCAACACCAAGGGAACGAACTTCCAGAAGACGCATTTCGCCGACAGCGACCTCAAGTGCGTCGTCAACCCCTACGCCATCCTGATGAACCCGTCGAACAACGACCTCTACATCGCCGACGCCAGCTTCACCGGCGGCAGCAAGCTGCATTGCTTCAACAGCGCCCTCCGGTTCAAATGGACGGTGAACACCGGTGTGGGCACCGGACACCTGCTCCTGCAGTAATTACCAGCTTTTAAAAGGATTCCGGGCCAGATAACCGTTATAATAACGCGGATCCCCGGTAACTTCATCTCCTAGCCAGGACGGCCTCCCAAAGGCCTCGTCCTGGCTTTTCAGTTCAATCTCCGCCATCACAAGCCCTTCGTTCTCCCCGTAGAACTCATCCACCTCGAAGAACCTAGATGGCCGATCGGAGTCGGCCATGACGCTATAATCGGGCCGTATTTCGTCGTCATGCCCGGCCTGACCGGGCATCTGTGCCGGCACAATCCATCGTGTTTTGTCAATGCTCCCCGGCTTGCAAATCAGGAAAAGGTCCTCCGCCTCCTGCAGGGAGATCTCCTTCTCCCACTCCGGGCGGCTGCCCACGCCGATGAAAGGGCCTTTGATCGTCAGGAAACCCCGATCGTCCAGAATCCGCACACGGACGCTCCTGCCCATGTCATGGGCAATATACCCCTGGCGGATACGGTGCGACTCCACCGCCTGCGCCTTGTACCCATCGTCCAGGACGAGGAACTTCCGTTCGGTCTCGATCTCCATCACATCAAGAATTTAGACATATCCTTCCCCGCTTCAATTCCATCCCGAATTTCAGTAGAGGAAATGTCGATGCGTGGTGCCTTCAAATTATAGATGCGGAACTCGGGATTCTCGCGCAGAAGCCGCGCCTTCAAATAACCCCGATGGAACCCCTTCCGAGGGAAAACAACCACCCCATATTCGCGCAGAATGCGCCCATAATCCCGCCACCGCGGGAAACTCTCCAGATTATCGGCACCAATAACCAGCGTAAACTCATTCTCCGGCTCCCGCTCCCGCAACGCATCCAACGTCCGGATCGTATAATGCGGCGGCTCCATCCCCAACTCTATATCATCGACCCACACATGTATCGCCGGATGCCGCTTCACAGCCTCCACCGCCGCCTCATACCTCTCCCTCCCACTCAACGCATTCTTTGCATCCTTAAACGGACTCTGCGGCGACACGATCAAGTACACCCAGTCGAACTCCCCTTCCCTGGTGAGATACTCCATAATGGCCTGATGGCCAATATGTAAAGGGTTGAACGAACCGGAGTAAACTGCTATCTTCATATGTGTCAGCCGGTTGGTCCGGCGAAGTTTACGGTTTTTGCACCTGGTGAGCCCGAGGAGGGCAGCGGTGCCGCGTCAGCGGCATGACGGCGTGTGTTTGACGACCGTTAGACTTGCGCAGCAAGGCTAAAAGGGAGGAGTCAGCCGTCAAGCAACCGACGAGACCGCGAACTGCAAAAACCGTCACGGAGCCGGAGCGATCGGCTGAGACTTTTTTAATCGGCCAAGAAAGAATTTACCATCTCTTCAGATTCGGCAAAAGCCGTAGCGAGATCGTCGTTGATGAGGATCTTGTCAAACTGCGGCGCATAAGTCATTTCTTCAGCGGCTTTTGCAACGCGCTTTTCAATATCTTCAGCGGAATCGGTGCCGCGCTTGACGAGGCGTTCGCGGAGGACTTCCACGGAGGGAGCCTGGATGAAAACAGAAAGGGCCTGGTCGCCAAAGTATTTCTTCAGGTTCACGCCACCTTTGACATCGACATCAAAAATAATCACATGTCCACGGGCCCAAATACGGTTGACCTCGGCCTTAAGGGTACCGTAAAAGCGGTCGGGATAGACTTCCTCGAACTCCACGAACTTGTCGTCCCGGACCAGGAGACGGAAGATGTCGGCGGAATAGAAGAAGTATTCCACACCGTCCTTTTCCTCGCCGCGCGGCGCGCGGGAAGTTGCGGAAACGGAGAATTCGACTTCCGGGTGAAGGCCCAGGATATGGTTCACGATGGTGCTTTTGCCCGAACCGGACGGGGCGGAGAAGATCAGTACTTTGTTAGCCATAGGACGTTACTTATTCGTACAAAATTACTAATTTTGGTGGACAAACGTGCAAGGAAACGCAACTTTTGGGATTATCCAAGGCAGATGGAAGAGAAAGTTCCTATCATGGCCGTCTCGAGACACCGAATCGGCATTGACGGAGCGGGAGTGCATACCCTGGTGTGCTTTCCCCGCTGCCCCCTGTCCTGCCGCTTCTGCCTCAATCCCGAAACGACCTGGCCGGAGGACGAATTCCCGCGCTTTTCCCCGGAAGAGCTGTGGGAGAAAGTGAAGGTCGATGACCTGTACTTCCGCGCGACCGAAGGCGGGATCACCTTCGGCGGCGGCGAACCGGCGCTCCGGGCCGATTTCATCGTCCGCTTCCGCGCCCTCTGCGACTGGACCATCGACCTGGAAACCGCCCTGAACGTCCCTTCCGCCACGGTGAAAAAACTGATGGAAGTGACGGACCACTTCCTGATCGACATCAAGGACATGGACCCCGAAGTCTACCGTTCTTATACCGGGAAAGACAACGCTCCCGTGCTGGAGAACCTCCGCCTCCTCGCCGGACGGGCAGACGACTGCACTTTGCGGCTGCCGCTGATTCCCGGCTACAACACCGAAGCGCACCGGGACCGCAGCGAAGCGGCCCTCCGGGAAATGGGCTTCACCCGATTCGACCGATTCAATTATAAAACCGACATACGAAATGGAAAGAGGAAAACGCAGATGTAAAATCCTGAAAGACATCCGGCGCCAGATCGCCGAAGCGAACGACATCGCCTTCATCACCTCCGAGTGCAAGCACAAGGGAGATTGCGCCGGCACCTGCCCCAAGTGCGAAGCCGAGGTCCGGTATCTGGAGGAGCAGCTGGAACGCCGCCGCTCCCTCGGACAAATCACCCGTCTGGCCGGCATCGCCGCGGGAATCGGAGCCCTCGTGGCCGCCTGTGAACCGGAAGATCCGAATGAGGGTCTACTTGCGGGCGAACCCGAGCCCCTGGGAGGAGATCCCGTGGAGTTTATGCACGATTTTTCCGTCCAGGAATCCCCGGAAACTTTCAAGTTATAATAAAAATTATTAAATTTGCGGATGGTTAAAAGAGCGTAATCTATTAACATCCTTATAACTATGGTTTCTTACAAAGAATTGGGTCTTGTGAACACCCGCGAAATGTTCGCCAAGGCCGTTGATGGCGGTTACGCCATCCCCGCTTTCAACTTCAACAACATGGAGCAGCTCCAGGCCATCATCCAGGCCGCTGCCGAGACCAAGTCCCCGGTCATCCTTCAGGTTTCCAAGGGCGCCCGCAACTACGCCAACGCCACCCTTCTCCGCTACATGGCCGAGGGTGCCGTCGCTTACGCCAAGGAGCTCGGCTGGGCCAATCCCCAGATCTGCCTCCACCTCGATCACGGTGACAGCTTCGAGACCTGCAAGAGCTGCGTGGACACCGGTTTCTCTTCCGTGATGATCGATGCTTCCTCCCTCCCTTACGAGGAGAACATCGCCCTCACCAAGAAGGTTGTCGAGTATGCGCACAAGTACGACGTGACCGTCGAGGCCGAACTCGGCGTGCTCGCCGGTGTCGAGGATGAGGTTTCCGCCGCGGAATCCCATTACACCAAGCCGGAAGAGGTCATCGACTTCGCCACCCGCACCGGTTGCGACTCCCTCGCCATCTCCATTGGCACCTCCCACGGCGCCTACAAGTTCACCCCGGAGCAGTGCACCCGCGACCCGAAGACCGGCCGTCTGGTTCCCCCGCCGCTCGCTTTCGACGTCCTCCACGAGATTGAAAAGAAGCTCCCTGGCTTCCCGATCGTCCTCCACGGTTCTTCCTCCGTGCCCCAGGAGTATGTCGACATGTGCAACAAGTACGGTGGCAACCTCCCGAACGCTGTCGGTATTCCCGAGGAGCAGCTCCGCGAGGCCTCCAAGAGCGCTGTCTGCAAGATCAACATCGACTCCGACAGCCGTTTGGCCATGACCGGCGCCGTCCGTAAGTACCTCGCCGAGAACCCGAGCCACTTCGATCCCCGCCAGTACCTCAAGCCGGCCCGCGAGGAGATGAAGAAGATGTACATCCACAAGATCGTCAACGTCCTCGGTTCCGACGGTAAGGCTGAGTAATCCTACTCACCAATCCATAAAAAACGGCCTCCGATTATCTCGGGGGCCGCTTTTTTATTTCCAGTCAGCTTATTTCCGCAGCCGCAGCGAGTTCGTCACCACGCAGACGCTGGAGAGCGCCATGCAGGCCGCAGCGACGATGGGATTCAGGAGGAAACCCGTGAAGGGATAGAGGACGCCGGCGGCGATGGGGACGGCGAGAAGGTTGTAAATGAAGGCCCAGAAGAGATTCTCCCGGACGATGCGGACAGTGCGCTTGGAGAGCCGGATGAGGTCGCCAATCTTCGACAAGTCGGAAGAGACGATGGTGACCTGGGCCGTGTCGATGGCGATGTCGCTCCCCTGTCCCATCGCAATGCCGAGGTCCGCCTGCGCGAGGGCGGCGCTGTCGTTGATGCCGTCGCCGACCATCGCAACGCGCTTGCCAGCGGCCTGCAACTGCTTGACATACTCAGCCTTGTCCTGCGGGAGGACATGGGCCCGCACATTCGGGATGCCGGCCACGGAAGCAATGTGGCGCGCGGCCACCTCGTTGTCGCCGGTGAGCATGTGAATGTCGATGCCCTTGGCAAGCAGCCCCTTGACCGCCTGGATCGACGTATCCTTCAGGTCGTCGGAAAGGGCGAGGACGGCGTACACCTTCACCTTGTCGAACAGGAGCGTGACCGTATAACCCGCGTCCATCCAGGGACGGATGCTGTCGGCCACCATCGGATTCGTCGCCTCGGGAAGGTCACCCAGGATCTCGCTCAGGAGGTCGAGATTGCCCACATAATACCTTGTTCCGCGAACCGTGCCGGCGATGCCCTTGCCCAGGATGGCCTCGAAATCATCAACAGGAAGGTCCTCACAGCCGCGCAGGGAATCGCAGACGGCGATAGCGAGCGGATGGTCGGAGCGGTGCTCCAGGGAGTACAGGACGTCCCGGAGATTGAGGTTCTTGGGATCGTCCTCCGTCGTGATGAGCGGGTCCCAGACGGATTCCACTACGGAAGGTTTTCCCTCCGTGAGCGTGCCGGTCTTGTCCATCACGATAGCATCGATCTTCCGGGCGATCTGCAGGCTCTCGGCGTCCTTGATGAGGATGCCCTTGGAGGCCCCATTGCCGATGCCGGCGATAATGGCGGTGGGTGTCGCAAGGCCCAGGGAGCACGGGCAGGCGATCACGAGGACCGTCACCATGGCCAGCAGGCCCAGGGTGAACTCCCCGCAAATGAGCCAGATCAGGAACGTTAGAACGGAAAGGCCGATGATTACGGGTACGAAAACCGCCGCAATGCGGTCCACCGTCTTTTGAATCGGGGCTTTGGACCCCTGCGCGTCGCGCACCATCCGGATGATGCCGGACAGGAGGGTGTCCCCGTTCACCTTTTCCACCTGCACGGACAGGGCGCCATTCTGGTTGATGGTGCCGGCGAATACCTTCGCCCCGGCCTGCTTGAGGGCCGGAACCGGTTCGCCGGTAAGCATGCTCTCGTCCACGTAAGAGGTACCGTCGATGACAACGCCATCCACCCCGAACCGTTCGCCGGGCTTCACCAGGAGCGTCTCTCCCGGACGGGCCGTGGTATGCTTCCCCTGCAGGCCCATCAGCTTGCGGATAGCGGCGGTGGTGCTGTGCTTCGCCCGTTCCTCCAGCAGACGGCCGATGAGGATGAACGCGACGATCATCGTCGCGGACTCGAAATACAAATGCGCCTCCAGTCCCTCCGAGGTCCAGACATGCGGGAACAGGAGGTTGAAGACGCTGAAAAGATAAGATATCGACACCGACAGCGCGACGAGCGTGTCCATGTTCGCGCTTCCGTGGCGCACGGCGCTGAAACCGGCCTTGAAGAACCGGCGGCCGCACCAGAAGACGACCGGCGTGGCCAGTCCCCACAGGACAAACCCCTTGCCAGGGAAATCCTTGAAGCCCATGCTGATCAGCATCACGAGCGCCGCCAGCACGCAGGCGATCACCGTGTCTTTCTGCAGGGACTTGTAGGCGTCCTGACGGGCCATTTCGGCCTCTGAATCGGCCTCTTCGTCGGTACCGTCCACGAGAAGGTCATACCCGGCGTCCCGGACGGCCTGCTGCAGGAGCGCGGGCGTCGTCTGGTCAGAGTCATAATCGACCTGGGCCGTATTCGAGGCGAGCGACACGCTCACCCCGCTCACGCCCTTGCAGGCCTTGAGGGTGTTTTCCACCCGGGCCACGCACGCGGCGCAGCCCATGCCCTGGACCGGGAAGTTCCTTCTGCGAATACTCATTGACGGTACTTGGCGGCTTGTTCGGCGATGAGGGCCGCATCGTCGAAGTAGTTGATCTTCATCGCGTCCTTCATCTCGTGGAGGGTCTGGGCCGCGACCTCGCGGGCCGCCTCGGAACCCTTCTTCAGAATGTTGTACACCTCGGGGATGTCCTGCTCGTACTCGTGACGGCGGGCACGGATGGGCTCCAGCCGGTCGTGGAGAACCTTGATGAGGAACTTCTTGCACTTCATGTCGCCCAGGCCGCCCCTGGTATAGTGGTCCTTGACCTCCTGGAGATTCTGATACTCAGGCCAGAACTTTTCGAAGTCGCTGTCCTCGCAGAAAGCGTCCAGATAGGTGAAGACCGTATTGCCCTCGACCTTGCCGGGATCCTCCACGCGGAGGTGGCCCGGGTCGGTGAACATGCTCTTGACCTTCGCCTCCATCTCCTTCGGGTCCTCGGACAGATAGATGCAGTTGCCGAGGGACTTACTCATCTTCGCCTTGCCGTCGGTGCCGGGGAGGCGCCTGCAGGCGAGGTTGGAAGGCAGGAGGATGGACGGTTCCACCAGGACGTCGCACTTGTAGATGCCGTTGAAGCTCCGGACGATCTCGCGGCACTGCTCGATCATCGGCTCCTGGTCCTCGCCCACGGGAACGGTGGTCGCCTTGCAGAAGCAGATGTCCGCCGCCTGGGAGATGGGATAGGTGAAGAAGCCCACGGGAAGGCCCCGCTGGTTGTCATCCTGCGTCTCCATGTTGTGGAAGCCGCGCTGGATCATCTCCGCCTTCACGGTGGGATTGCGCTGGAGGCGCTGGACCGTCACGAGGTTGGAGAAGAACTGCGTCATCTCGTGCAGTTCGGGGATTTGGCTCTGGATGAAGAGCGTCACCTTGTTCGGGTCAAGCCCGCAGGACAGGTAGTCCAGGGCGACCTCGATGATATTCTGGCGGACTTTCTCCGGATTGTCGGCATTGTCGGTGAGAGCCTGTACGTCGGCGATGAACACGAACATCCGGTCGTAATCCCCTTCATTCTGGAGGAGGACACGGTTCCGGAGGGAACCGACATAATGGCCCAAGTGAAGTTTACCGGTAGGGCGGTCACCGGTAAGAATGATTCTTCCCATAAAAAGATTTAAAGTTTTACTCGTTCAGCACACGCTCCACCTGCTCGGCGGTCGCGTTGGCTTTGTTCTCGGCGGCCTCGGCCGCTTCGCGGGCGGCGTCCAGGTTCTGCTGAACCTCGGCGGCGGCCTTCATTTCCTTCTGGGAGGCCTTCATGTCACGCTTGGCTTCGCGGACGTTCTGCTTGGCCTCCTTCTCGGCCTTCTTGGATTCCTTGATCTGCTTCTTGGCGGAGTCGATGGCCTTTTGGGCGTCCTTCAGGTGAGCGCTCTCGTTCTTGAGGAGCTGCTTGGCGTCCTTCAGGCCGCGCTCAAGACCCTTGATCTCGTTCTGGGACAGCTTCAGGTTGGCCTTATCGGTCGCGTCGAGCTTGCCGTCCAGCTTGAGGGACTGCTTCTCGATCTTGAGGGCCTGCTTCTTGAGCTTGATCTCGGCCTCGCGGGCCTTGACGTCCGCCTTCATGGTCTGGATGCGGAGCTTGATCTGGTCGACATTCGCCTTGAGATCGTCGATCTCACGCTCGGCGGCGTTGATGTTGCGGCGGGATTCCGCCGCCTGCTGGCGATGGGCGCGCTCGGCGTCGTTCAGCGCGTCCTGCTTTTCCTGGAGCTGCTGCTGCGCCTGCTCGTACACGGCGTTATTGTTCTGCGCGAAAGCGGAGAAGGATGCGGCGACGATGGCCGCGACCATCAGGGTGAAAGTCTTTTTCATATCCAGTGTAGATTATAATTTTCAATTATAACGAACAAAAATACACATTATTTCCCGTCCGTGCAACACAAAAAGCGGCGCCCCTCGAGGCGCCGCTCATTCTGAATGCGAGACTTACTGCTCGTCCGGACCCTGGTCACCGCCGGGGTTGCCGCCCGGCTGGCCGCCGAAGGGACCCTGAGGACCACCCTGCGGACCGCCCTGGAACGGGTTCTGAGGGCCACCCTGCTGGGCGCCGGCGCTCGCCTGGTACATCTTCTCGAAGGCCTTGTTCAGCGCCTCGGAGTAGCGGTCGATGTCGGCGATGTTCTGGCTCTTCACGGCCTCCTTCAGGAGGTTGCAGTTGCTCTCGACCTCACCCTTGACGTCGGCGGGAATCTTGTCGCCGTTCTCGCGGAGGAACTTCTCCGCCTGGAAGGTGAGGGCGTCGGCGCTGTTGATCTTGTCCACGCGCTCCTTCTCGGCCTTGTCGGCGGCCTCATTGGCCTTCGCCTCATCCCGCATGCGCTGGATTTCGGAGTCGGACAGGCCGGAGGAAGCCTCGATGCGGATGTGCTGCTCCTTGCCCGTGGCCTTGTCGGTCGCGGAGACGTTCAGGATACCGTTGGCGTCGATGTCGAAGGCGACCTCGATCTGCGGGATGCCGCGCGGGGCCGGAGCGATGCCGTCCAGGTGGAA
>JAFYTP010000073.1 GCA_017558775.1 Bacteroidales bacterium
AAGGATGTGTCGATGGAACGACACCGACTCTTTCTCAACAAGTCCCTGATGGTCTCTACCTCCTCCTCATCCAGTCCGACGTCTTCGGTCGCGGACCCGTACACATCCACCAATGCAGATTCTCCCTCGTCCAAGGCAGATCGGGTGTATGCAATCAATTCGTCCAGCGCCTCTTTCTTTTGCTCATAATGCTTCACCAACTTCTCCGGATTGCACTCCCAGGCGGGAATTCTGACTGCCACCAGAAAGATCACAGCCAGCACATACAAGGCAGACAGAGAGACAATCAGCTTTTTATGGAGTCCGCCTATCGCGACGCTGCGAATCACGACGATAACCGCCCATACGACCAGCGCGAACACAACTATCGACGTAAGACGGAGAAACTGGTAGCCCCACCACGCATCCAGATAAAAGACCAACAGGATGGGCAGCAGGAGCAAAAACGGTATATAATGCCACCAGTAGTATTTTCGTGAAGCCATATCAGACGTATAACATCGCGGGAAACAGCATCGCAATAGTTATACCATTTCGACCGTTTTTTGACTTAATTAACTCAAAGTTACCGCGGCCACTCGAATTATACAAGAAAACTCCTAAAATTATTCGTTTTCTTTTGCGCTAAGGTCCATCCGTCCCGTCACGGAATAAAAAGCAGGAGGCCGAATGACCTCCTGCTAGATTTGCCCCAAGACTGCGTGGCGGAATTACTTCAAGAGCGAGGGCCTCGCGGATGAGGACTTCCTTTGGGAACAAAAACCCGTGAAATCGTTCCCGCTCGCGTGCTCGAGCATCCCGCCGGGAACAAAAATGGCCGTTTTTGTTCCCGCCCGGAACCCAAATGCAGCCGTTTGCTTTTGTTTGCTTCTTCTTATTTTGAAAACCTCGAAGACCACGCTGTACTCGAACTCTTTTTGCTAAGTCCTCGATTATCACGGAAATAAGGCCAAATCCAGGTGTAAAATAGGAGTAAAATATGAGTTTTTTGGCCCGTTTTGGGGGATAATGTAAAAAAGAAATATGCCCCACAGCGTGCTGTAAGGCATATTTTCAAAACGGGGAGCGGAAAACGAGACTCGAACTCGCGACCCCGACCTTGGCAAGGTCGTGCTCTACCAACTGAGCTATTTCCGCAGGATGTCAAAGACCGTCTTTCGTTGAACGGGACTGCAAAGATACGGCAAAAATCCGAATCTCCAAATTATTTTTAAGAAATTTTTAGATTCCGGGTCAAGCCCGGAATGACAAGGGAGGTCAAGCCCGGAATGACAGGAGAGGTCAAGGTCGGAACGACAGGGGTGGTATAAGTCTGGAAACAAAGAGGGCCGGGAACTGACTCCCGGCCCTAGTTGGATGGGTGAATTGGTCGGATTAACCGATGTATTTCGCAATCAGGCGGACCAGCAGGTCATTGAGGGGTTCGACCTGGAATTGGCCGACGGAGGCTTCGAGGTGGTCGTTGCCGACGCCGCTGTCATCCGTGAGGAAGACGTAGGTGCCGCCGGTGAGGACGGCGAAGAAGCGGCACATGAATTCGCATTCCTTGGAGGGGCCGCTGCAGAAGACGGGGATGATCTTGATGCCGTACTTGGCGTAGTTCCGGATGGCGGACTGGATGCTTTCGATGACGCCCTGGTGGTCCTGGTGGGCGGGGGCGTCCAGGATGAGGAAGGCGATGCGGGCCCGGGCCGATTCGTTCCAGTGGAGGTTCTGCAGGGCGGCGTTCAGGGCGGAGTGGACGGCTTCGGGATGGTCGCCGCCACCCTGGGCGTGCTGCATCGAGATGAACTGGATGGTCTCGCGGTAGTCGTTGGTGAACTGGGAGTATTTGGTCACGTAGTCATCGCCTTCGTCACGGTAGAAGACGGTACCCGTGCGTAGCTCGATGTCACCCTGTCCGCCCTTGACGCGGTCCAGGATGTTCACCAGGTCTTTCTTGAGGAAGGCGATTTCGTCGCCCATCGACCCGGTGGCGTCCACGATGAAGGCGACATCGGCCTTCTTCTCGGCGTTCTTGGCACCGGTTATCCAGTAGAAGTTCATATTGACATCCGTCAGCTGGACGTCCCAAGGGGTCACTACCGGAGTCCCCTCCTGCCGGACACCGTCGATGACCAGGGCGAGGTCGTCCGTGCCCGCCTGGGCGTGGAACGGGTCGATCCAGAGAGACGCTTCTCCGAGGTTGTCGGTGAGGGCGCTCCAGATGGTTTCCTGGCCTTGCTCCAGGGTGACGCGGACGGCGGGGAGGCGCTTGCCGGCGGCGTCCGCGATGCGGACGGCCACCCGGCGCGGCGTGTAAAGCCGCCAGTAATTCGACATCCCCTCGTATTCGTTCGAGGTCATCAGGCCGCTCCAGAAATCCCAATGGTCGAGGTCGTTCCATTCGCCGGCTGTCAGGACGCCGGCCTGTCCGCCGGGACGGCCGCCTTGTCCGCCCCATCCGGCTTCGGACATCGAATAATCGCCTTCACGGTACCCGTAATCGCCCATGTAATCGTATTTGCTACAAGAGAATACACTCGCAAGTGCTATCAAAAACAAGAATGCCTTTTTCATAATTTTCCAAATTTGTACGGCCATAAAATCCGTTTTTGGTCCGAACCTTGCATCATTGAAAGAGAAAAAATTTGCGCAAACGCGAAAAAAACAATAATTTTGACAAGATTAATAGCGCAATAACCTTTTTAAACTATTTGTCAATATGAAGAAATTTGTTCTGATGTTCCTCTGCGGAACCATGATTCTGTCCGGTTGCGGCATGTCCAACACCGGCAAGGGCTCCCTCATCGGCTCCGGCGCTGGCGCCGCCATCGGCGCAGGCCTCGGTTATCTGATTGGCAAGGACGGCAAGGGTGCCGCCATCGGTGCCGCCATCGGTACCGCCGTGGGCGGTGGCACTGGCGCCATCATCGGCAACAAGATGGACAAGAAGGCTGAAGAACTGGCTGCCCTCGAGAACGCCCAGGTCGAGACCGTCGAAGACGTCAACGGCCTCAAGGCTATCAAGGTCACCTTCGACAGCGGTATCCTCTTCGACTTCAACAAGGCTACCCTCAAGGCTGACGCCAAGAAGAACCTCGACAAGTTCGCGGCAGAAATGTCCGACATGCCGGACACCGACATCACCGTCCTCGGCCACACCGACAACGTCGGTACCGCCGAAGCGAACCAGAAGGTCTCCGACAACCGCGCCAACGCTGTGTCCAGCTACCTCCAGTCCAAGGGCATCGCGAAGGACCGCATCATCGCCGAGGGTCACTCCTTCAACGATCCGGTCGCTGACAACAGCACCGCCGAAGGCCGCGCCCAGAACCGCCGCGTCGAGATCTACATCTCCGCTAACGAGAACATGATCAAGGCTGCCGAGAACGGCACGCTCCAGTAGTCGATTCTTCTGAACAAAAGAAACCCGGACCGCAAAGGCCCGGGTTTTTTTATGCTTGCCTCGTCTCAGGCTTGTCGTTCAGGAAGGGGAAGGCCTCGCCTTTGACCAGCCAGGCGAAACCGAACAGGTGCAGGAGGATGATCTCCACGACCATCACCGTCCAGCCCGGGGCGCCAAGGAACTTGGCGACGGCGAAGACGGCCATCAGCGCGAGCATCCCGTATCCGCAGATGCGGTAGATCTTGTTGCGGATAATCTTCCGGTCAGTCATCGTCTTGCCATGCTTGGTGAACTGGATGATGCTGTTCAGGGCGATGGTGATGAAGAACAGGCACGCGAAGAGGGTGTGCAGGATATGGGAAGCCTCCATCGGCAGCTGGAAAAAGCCGACGTGCGTACCGGGCTCAATCCAGCTCACTTTGCACGGAAACAGCACGATGCCGAGCCCAAAGATGCCAGAAAGCGTTGTGATCAAATTGTCCGTCCAGTCATAGCCGATGTAGGAAATCAGGACGATGCATGCGGGAACCAGCACGCCCACGAGGGCGGGGCTCAGGTAATAGGATGCGGAGATGCTCCACCACCATTCAGTCTTGCAAGGGCCGATGTGTTCAGCGATGCCGGCTGAGAACAGGGAGAGCCAGGGGAGGATGACGCCGAGCAGTCCGCACACGTTGCGGATCCGCAGGTACATTTTTTCTTCTTTGGTGCTTCTAGGTGCCATAAATTATCCAGTCAGGTGCAAATGGAACCCAAATTTACGAAAATAAACCGAGTTGGCAGAAATTTTGTATCTTTAACCCCGGATAACACTAAAAAATTATGCGTAAGTACATCCTTATCCTCCTGCTGGCGCTCACTGCAGCCAGTTGTGCGACGCTTCGGGCGCCGGCCAAGCTCGAACGTTTCGTGAACCGGGTCGAGCGCAATGCCGACCGTTACCGCCCCTATCAGTGGGACCGGGCGAACCGTCACTATGAGGCCCTGATCCGGGAGTATATCGACAATTACCGGATGTATACCATCGCGGAGAAACAGCAGGCGATGTCCGCCATCGGCCGTTATCACGCCATCCTGGTGGACCACGGCATCAAGCAGGGCATCGGGTTCCTCGGGAGCCTGGGCAGCTACGCGGGCGGCCTGCTCGATGTCCTCAGGCAGGACGTCGGAGCCGTGGAAGATTTCCTCCAGAGCGTGCTGGGGCTCGGGAAGAGTGAAGTGGGGAACGCGCTGGACCTTCTTAAGAAGAAGCTGGCAGAGTAATCCGCCGGATGTTGCAGCCGGCGTAGTTGCCGAGCACGATCAGCGGGTAATACCACAGCAAGGCGGGATCCCACGTCCAGGCCGCGACGATGTACGTCACGTCGGCGATGGAGTGGTAGAAGCCGCACAGGATAAACAAGGGGACGCCGAACACGATCGGGAGGATGTTCCCCTTGTTTTTGTATAGCCAGACGGCAATGTCGATGATCAGGCCGCAGCCCGCGGCGCGGAGAAAACTCCGCCAGGGGCCCTGGGCGATGCGTCCCGCCACGATGTCCTTCGCACGGGCGACGGGCTCGCCGCCGAGGGAGAGCATCAGCAGGCCCAGCAGGGCGCAGCCGATGATGTTGAAGAACCAGACCTTGGTCAGGGCCGGAATGTCGTTCGTGACGCCGGCCATTCCCGTATAAAGGGGAACGCCGAACAGCACCACGCCGATGAGTCCGAAAGCGAAGATCACGGCACCGGGAATCCCTCCGAGCGCCAGGAAGCCGGCAGCCCCCAGACCGATCAGGATGCCGGAGAAAAGGGCCTTGCGGTTCATCGTTTCATCGCTTTTTCAACCTCGTCGGGGAAGATGGGCAGGCGCTTGGAGCCGAGGCGGCGGGCGCCCTCCGGCGTAACGAGCACGTCATCTTCCAGGCGGATGCCGCCGAAGTCGTAGTAAGATTCCAGTTTGTCGAAGTTCACGAAGCCCTTGCCGGTGCCTTCGCGCTTCCACTGCTCGATGAGCGCGGGGATGAAGTAGATGCCGGGCTCGTCGGTGATGACATGGCCGGGCAGCAGGCGGCGGGCCATCCGGAGGGAACCGAGGCCCAACTGCTTCGCGCGCGTCTGGTCGGGGTCGTAGCCCACCCAATTCTCGTTCAGGTCCTCCATGTCGTGGACGTCCAGGCCCATGTTGTGGCCGAGGCCGTGCGGCTGGAAGAGACCGGCGATGCCGAGGGCGACCATTTCGTCCAGGTCGCCGTGCACGAGATTGAGGGCGGCGAGGCCCTCCAGCATCTTGCGGGCGGTGGCGAGATGGACTTCCCGGTAGGTGATGCCGGGTTTCACGAGGCTGAAAGCCAGCTCGTTACAATCGCAGACAATCTGATATACTTCGCGCTGCTTTGTGGTGAACTTTCCGGAGGTAGGATAGGTGCGGGTGAAGTCGGAAGCGTAGTGCTCGTTGCTTTCCACGCCCGCGTCGATGACCATCAGCTTGCCGGGTTCGATGACCTTGTCGTGCAGATGGTTGTGCAGGGTTTCGCCGTGCTGGGTGAGGATGGTGGGAAAGGAGACGCCCCAACCCTCGGCGAGGGCCACGCCTTCCATCTTGCCCACGATTTCCTGTTCGATGATGCCCGGGCGGATGCTGTCGCGGGCGACGGAGTGCATCTTGTAGCCGAGGTCGCAGGCTGCGTCGATGGCGTTGATTTCCTCGATCTCCTTGATCAGGCGCATCGAGATGACGGCCTTGGTGAGCACCTCGGAGGGCTCCACCTTGCCCAGCATCTCCGTCAGGCGGATGGTGTTGAAGTACCGGGACGGGGCCACATGGTGGACCTTGCGCCCGGCTTTCACGGCCGCTGCGACGGCCTTGTCGACATTTGCATAGGGAGCGGACTTCTCGACGCCCACGAGGGCCGCCTTGGAAGCAATCGTGGGCTGCGGGCCCATCCAGATGATGTCGCCGATCTCGACATCATCGGCATAAATCGTCTCCTCGCCGCTGTCGATGTCCAGGACGGCGGCGTACATCGGATCGTCCAGGCCCATGTAGTAGAGCCAGGTGCTGTCCTGACGCCATTTGTAGCAGTTGTCCTTGTACTGGGCAGGGGCTTCGGCGTTGCCCACGAAGAGGATGATTCCGTCAGCACCGGCGGCGCGCATCTTCTCAAGAAGGACCTTGCGCCGCCTGACATATACTTCCTTAGCAAACATATTGGATGGGTGTTTTGTTTCCTACAAATATAATCAATACTTTTGCAAAGTGGAAACCTTTATCGCCATACTTGCCATCGTGCTGGGCCTGGTCGGAATCGTCGGCAGCATCGCCCCCGGCCTGCCCGGACCGCCCCTGAGCTGGGTCGGCCTGCTGCTCATTTACCTGTGGGGCGGCGGCACGGACGGCGCGGGCGAGCCGATGACATTGACCTTCCTCCTGATCTGGCTGGCGGTCACCATCGTCATCACCATCATCGACTATGTCGTCCCGGCTTATTTCACGAAACTGACCGGTGGCTCGAAGGCCGGCGGCTGGGGCGCCATCATCGGCCTGTTCGCGGGGCTGGTGTACCCGCCCGTGGGCATGATCCTGGGGTCCCTCCTCGGTGCTTTCATTGCGGAGCTTGTGGTCGCAAAAAAAGACACCGCGACCTCCATCAAATCGGCCCTCGGTGCCTTTCTAGGCTTTATTTTCGGTACCGGCGCGAAACTCGTCGCTTCCGGCCTGATGCTGTTCTACATCTTCGTTTTCGCCTTCTAAAGGCCCAATTCCGATTGGATCAGTGCCAATAATGCGTCCGTGTCATCGGTTTCGGGGACGAGCCAGCGCTGTCCGCCGATGAAGCGCGGGACGCCGCTCTTTTCAGAGGTCGACGTCCGGCCGAAGAGCTCTTCCGCCTTGCGGAGGTATGTGTCGATGCGCGGGTCCGCCATCGCGGTCTCATAATCCTCCCCGAGGATTACCCGGGCGCGCCTCTCCGCATCTACGGGGGTGATTTGCGCCTTGGGATCGCCGTCGCCGAGGAGCCAGTTCCAGAAGGCAGCGTATGTTTCGGGCCGATTGTACCAGACTGCAAGCGCGTACCGCGTAAGCGGGCAGGAGCCCGCGAAACGATCGATACCCGAAGAAGGAATATACGGATTGCAAGCGCTGCTCAGCGGCACCGGGCACAGCAGGATGCGATAGCCGCCCTTTTCCGCCAGCTCCGGCAGAATCCCGTGCAAGCGGCGACAGTGGCTGCATTGGAAGTCGAACAAAAGAGTCATTCCGGCCTCCGAGCCGGAATCTCCCAGCATCGGCACCTCCCCTTCCTCAAACATCGGCAAAGCCGCGGCTGTCTGTCCCGCGTCATAAATGCTATCTGGCTTCGTATGTGCCTGAACCACAGCAAATACCGCCGCGAGAGCAAGCCCGACCAAGAACGGCATCAGCGGGCGAAAACCCTCCCGCCGTGCCTTGATGAACACGATGGCCGCCACGACACATCCCAGCAGATGGAGCGCCGTACAATAGCGGCAGAAAGCGCGCAGAACGCCCGCTTGCAGCCAGATGAACCAGAGGGCAGCGCCCACGATGCAACCGCCCAGCAGCGGCATCAGGCGCCACAGGAACTTGCCCAGAGAGCGGGATTCTTCAGACTTCCCGCCGAGGAAAAGGACGCAAAGCAGGAGCAAGGCATAGAGCACCGCGGCGGGCAGGCTGACGGGAATCCGCCCGAGCACATAGGCCCAGGGACTTCCCATCACGCTGTCGCAGGCGCTGCCGGCGGCGCAGCCTGCCATCGGCACGCCCGAAAGGGAATGGAAAACCATCCACAGAGCGATGCCTAGGCAGGCTGCACAAATCGGCAGTAAGATAGCCTTGAACCGGCGAAGGGCGTCCATCGGATCAATACCGGTTCGCGGCGCCCGGAGTGGGCTGCTCGGAGGCGATGGCCGCGCCGTTCGCATGGGCGGCCTTCAGCGGAGCGGAAAGCGTCACGCCCGTGCCGGCGACGGCCTCCTCGGCCTTATGGGCCTTGCGGAGGGGCGCAGCCAGCACCAGCTTGTTCTCCTGCGGGCCCCGCATCCACCAGCCGCGCGGCATGATCACCTCGGCGACCGTGGCGTTCTCTTCGCCCACCAGGATCTCCTGGCCGGGCGTGAAGTTCATCGCGGAAGCGACGACCAGCGTCTTGGCACCCGCGCCGGCAGCAGCCTGCAGGGTGGTGGCGCCGGCGGAACCGATCTTTTCGATGGTCAATACTTCCGCGTCCGTGCCGTTACCCACGACGATGGTACCGCCTTCCACGAGGCCCTGCACGGAAGACACCTTGATATTGGTCTCACCGGCCTGGATGGGAAGGGAGAGGTTCGCGGCCTGCTGGATCCGGAAGTCGACCTTGTTGTCGTCGAGGTCGGCGCCGTCCGGGAAGCGGCCCGCGCTGAGCGCCGCGGGTTGCGTCTGAGGACCGCCGAAGCCGAAACCGAAGCGGCGGGCGGCCGCCGGGGTCGGGGCGAAGTTGCCCGGCTCGTCCAGGCCGGAGTCGGCCTGATAGCCCTCGCCCAGCCAAGGATCGGTCACGAGGCCGTAGTTGATGGCGTCGGCCACGTTCCCCTTCGCGTCGCGGAGCGTGATGTTGCCGCCGCCCGCGCTGAGGGTGGGACCGCCGAAGGTGAAGTCGGCGGCGACGGCGCCCTGATAGCCGGCCGTACCGGCGATGACCGCCTCGTCAATCGGATGGGATTTCGCGAGCGGTTTGTCCAGTTCGATGGAGAAGCACAGGGCGAGTACCGGCTCGTTGCTGTAATGCGGGTGTTTCGTGGCGGGCTCGAAGCTGATGCCCGTGCCATTCACGCTGTAAGGCATGTTGGAGGCGTGGTGGAACTTGAGCGGTTCTGCGATGTCCAGGCCAGTGCCGGCGTCCTCGTCCGGACGCAGCGGGCCGTTCAGGGTGTTGCGCGCGGAGGCCGTGCCCACCTTCGTAACGGTCACGGTTTCAATGCCATGGCCTTCGCTGGCGATGTCCAGGCGGATCTTGTCGCCCACGGAAATGTTCTCCACCGAGGATACCTTGATGTTGGTGTCGCCGGGCTTCGCGTCCATCGACAGATAGCCCTGGGTGCCGGCCTTGCCGACTTCCGTCACGGTCACGACCTCGTATTTCTCGAGGGTGCGGGACACGGCCGGACGGTCGGTGCCGTAGCCGATGGCCATCTTCTGGCCCACTGCGAAGTGGGCGGCGGAAGTGACGGGGATATTGGTCGATCCGACCGGAATCTCGATGCCGTGGCCGCCCGGGAGGGGCTGCCAGACCGTGGTCGGGGTACCGGCGGGCGTCTGCATCCGGCCGAACGGCATCCGGCCCGGACCCGGCATCGCCGGCGCGGGCGCCGGGGCGTTCACCGCCTTGACGGTGCGCTTCTCGCCGCCGATGACGATTTCGTCGCCTTCCTTGATACCATCGACACTGCGCACATAGATGACATTGTCACCCTTGGCGGCGTCCACGGCGAGGCCGGAACCGGCCATGCCCAGCAGATAGTACGCCTTCGGCGCGAGCTTGGTGCCGGACGGGACCTTGATGTCCGAGAAGGCGGGGATGTTCGCCGCGTGGTGGCGGACCGTCCAACCGGACAGGTCGACCGCCTCGTCGGAGGCGTTGAACAGCTCGATGAAGCCGTCCGTGACGCTGAACTCATTGATCTTGACAGGTGCGGTGTTGCGCACCTTCAGGCGCGCGGTTTCCTGGGCATCGCCCCAGGCCGCGACGGCCTCAATATCACCATTGAAGGAAGCCTTACCGGAGGTCACGTCGAACTCGGCGACGACCGTCTGTCCGGGCTCGACGGTATAGGGGACAAGCTGCTTGGCGGAAGCCTTCCAGCCCTTCGGGGCGTTCAGCGCAAGCGTCAGTCCTTCAATGCTTTCATCCGTGTTATTGACGAAGCGGACCACGGTCTTGGCGGCGGCTCCGGGGACGAAGGTCTGCACGTTGGACGGACGGCCGTCGTTCAGGGACGGGAACACTTCCAGCGTCGCGACGCGGTAGCGGGCCGCGACCACATTGGCCTGGATTTCCTGGTTGAGGGCCTCGGTCGGGAAGGTGCCGGCGGCGGTCATCACGGCCTCGTAGAAGGTACCGGAGGAACCGTTGCTGTTGTCGCCGCCGTTGCCCAGCAGGATGGCACCCTGCTTGCGCATCGGGTCGTAGCTGTTGCGGTCGTTGCGGATGCGGCCGCCGTCGTAATAGATCTTGAGCGGACCTTCCTGGGCGTTACCGCCCATCGAGCGCCAGTGGTGCGGTTCGCCGTCGGCCGTGGCCGTGACGAAGCGCCAGGTGATGGTCTCGAGGCCCTCGCAGAACTTGTCCTCCGGGTCGTCATTGACACAGCCTACGAGGTTGTTCTCCTGGTCGGTCATGATCCACGGGCCCGGGGCCTCACCGTGGTACCACGCCGGCTGGTTGCCGAAATAGGTGGTCTCCATGGTGCCGTCGCCGTCGTCGCGGCTGTCGGTCTCGGCGTTGCCGTAGTCGAAGCAGCAGCCGGAGTTGTAGTGGTGGCCGCTGATCACCCAGTACTGGCCCTCGGCCTGGTCGTCCACGGCCGTG
>JAFYTP010000008.1 GCA_017558775.1 Bacteroidales bacterium
GCTCCCGGGAGACGGAATCCCGGACATTGACGGTAATCTTGGACTGGTGTCCGGACATCACTTCGGTCAGGTTGACGATCTGGGCCGATGCGGCCGTGGCTGTCAGGAAGAACAGCAGGAGGGGGAGTATTCGTTTCATAGTGTAAAGTTACGCAGGGAAGCGGCAATGATGCAAAGTCAAATCCGGTAGATTCCGTGTCAAATCCCCAATTTTCATTAACTTTTTGCCGATTCTTGCTACCTTTATGATGAATGACCATTATGACAGAGCAGGAATTCGCATATCTTTCCGACCATGTAAGGGGTAAGCTGACCGCCCTGGCGCGACGTTTCAACCGGGTCGCCGGGTGTGATGGAGAGGCGGAGGACATTGTGCAGGACGCGCTGGTGACGCTGTGGCAGCTGTCGGAAAAAGGCTATCCCATCCGGGATGCGGAGGCGTTGGCCGTCAAGATTACGAAAACCCGCTGTGTGGAAAGATACCGGAGACAGCATATCCGGTTTGAGTCGATAGCAGACTTGCAGGTCGCCGGCGGTTTTGCCGCCACCGCTGGGACGGATGATATGGACATAAAAACCATCCGGAACTATGTGCAGAGCGACCTGAGTGACAGCCAGCGGAGGCTTCTGTCCCTGCGAAACGAATGCGGATTGTCGCTCGACGAGATTGCGGCGACCACCGGCCGTCCGAAGTCAAGCGTGAAGGTCGCCATCTCCACGGCGCGCCGGATCATGATGGAAAAACTGAAGAAAGTGAAATGACCATGGACATAGAACATCGTAAATTGATTGACCGGTATTTGGACGAAGGCGAAGCGGAGTTCGACCGGATCCTGGCGGAAGGCGAAAGCAAGCGCCGACGCAAGGTCATCCGTTGGACCGCCCTGGCGGGGACCGCGTGCGCGGCGGCCGTCGCCCTCCTGCTCTGGCTCGTCCCGGCGCGGAAGGCCGCCGAGAATCCATTGACACCCATCCAGATCGCCGAAGGCATCCAGCAGATGATGCTGCTCGATATCGGGGATGTCGATTCCATCGTCGCTACCCCCAAGGATTCCTACGCGATCCTGACCGCCCGTCTGAAAGACGGAAGCACTTGCTCCTATATCCTGAAATGCAATGACGCCGAAGGTACCGCGACGCTCCTTGCCTATTCTGACAACAATTAACAAGCATTGACATGAAAAAGATCACTTTTATCCTCTCCCTTCTGTTTGCACTTGTTTGCGGTAACGGCCTCCTGCAGGCGGCGCCGCTCACCGAAGCGGTGGACACCCTCGACCATTACGTCATCAACGGCAAGCCGGTTGACAATTTTGACGGCTCGCAGCTGGTGGGCAAGCTGGTCACATCCTACGAGATTACGCTCATCAATCATCCCACCAAGGGCCTCGTCCGGATTCACGAAATCCATCTCAACGGCTATCAAGAGAACGCTGCGCCGCCTGAAATTATCATCCGTGGCGAGGGCTCCTTGAAGAGTAATTCGCCTGAATTGGTTTATGTCATCGACGGGAAAAAAGTCACGAAAAAGGAATTTGAAAGCTTGAAGCCCGCGGAGATCAAGAGCATCACCGTCGTCAAGAACGGCAGCCAGGAGGATGTCAAACAATACGAAGGTTGGGAAAACGGCGTCATCAAGGTCGATACCAAGAAAGGCGCCAAGTCCGGGAAGAAAAATTAACCGAAAAGAACCCGCTGAATCGGCGGGTTCTTTTGTTTTACTGGAAGGGCTACATTGTCAATGATTCATAATACCCGGCGATGTCGGCGTCATTGTGGATGCAGTCGCCGCCTTTCTTGTAAAGGTCGATGAACTCCTCTTTCGAAACGGCGTTGATCAGGAAACCCATGGCCTGGACGCCGATGGGGTCTTGCAGATGCTTGAGATAGACTTCCTTGCAATGGTCGACCAGCGTCTTTTGCATCTCATCCATCACGGCCTGCGCTTCCTCGTGCATGCCGGCTTGGCGTAGCGGTCCGGCCTTCTCGTTGGCATCGTTATACTGCTTCATGATCCACTGCTGGAGTTCCTGCAGTTCATTGGTAAGTGGACTGCCGGTCACGGTGGCGGGGCCGTCGCCGATGGTCACAAAGATTTCCTTTGCTTCCGGAATCAGGGGAAGCCGAGACGGTTTGCCTTTGGGCATGATGGTGACTACCGAGGTTGTATTCCGGTCGCATATAAAAGTAAAGGTTCCGTTCTGCACGGCGCAGGAGTCAATCGGGGTTCCGTTCATGTCATACAGCCAGACATAGTCCAGCTGGGAAGTAACGGTTCCTTTGATGGTACATTTAGGATTGGATTGGCCGGCCATCTTGAACGGCAGGGCGATCGCGAAGGAAAGAAGGGCGAGGAGGATTTTGTTTCGGTTCATAGTGTTGTGCGTGATTATCGTTTGTTCAAAGTTAGGCAGGATGCCGGCAAAGGAACAAATCAAAACCCCCTCATCCGTCGTTAAATCCCCATATAATTCGTATCTTTGGGTTCCGAATGAACCAATGGACCTTAGAATGATGAAGAGATTCCTTTTGCTGGCCGCGTTCGCGGCGATGACCGTGTGCGCCTATGCGCAGGATGTCAAATGCGATATTGTCAATGCGGGAACCCGCCGGTTCTTGGAGGAGGTCGATTATGCCGATGACCCCGAGTACACCGTTTCCTTCGCCAAAGAGTATCGGGACAGCCTGGGGGCGACGGACAAACCGCTGCCCGTGACGATCAGCTGGAAAGACGCGAACGCTTCTCTGGTCCGGGTGTCCATGTCCTCGACTTTCGAGAACGCTTTTGACGTGCAGGTGGACACCACTTATGCCGAGGTCTATAATCTGGTTCCGGGCGTGAAGTACTACTACAACGTTTTGGACGGGCAGGGCTCGGTTCTGCTGTCGGGCGACGTGACGCCCGTCGGGCCGATGCGTATGATCAACGGAATCACCGAGAACGTCCGCGACTTGGGTGGCTGGGCGGCCGATGGCGGGCATATTGTCTATGGTAAGCTGTACCGGGGCGCCCGGCTTAGCCGCCGGATGTCGGATCGCGCGAAGGAGATCTTCCTGAAGGACCTGGGCATCGACGTGGACCTTGACCTGCGCGGCATCAAGGAGAGCGAGGCCCATGTGGGCCCCGGTATCGAGGGTGTCGAGTACCTCAAGGTTCCCGTGGAGAAGAATCTTGGAAGAGGCACCGGCAATACGCAGGAGCTCTATCAGCAGGCGATCCGGGCGATCATCGGCTGGCTCGGGGAAGGGAAGACGGTCTATTTCCACTGCGCCGGCGGCGCTGACCGCACCGGCACCCTGGCTTTCCTGATCGAAGCCCTCGTGGGCGTGTCCGAGAGCGACCTGTCCAAGGATTATGAACTGACGACCTTCGCCCGGACGAACACCCGTCTGCGTAACTTCCGGGCCACCGAGAAGGAAACGCATATCCTGTACGAGACAATCACCCATCTGCGGAAGTTCGGCTGGCCCGAGGTAACGGATATCCGGGCGCTCGCCTACAATTGGGCGACCACCCGGCATTCCGAGGATGTGGACCCGCTCACTCCGGAAGAGATCGCGCTGCTGCGGTCCTATTTAGTGGAGTAGGAACTCCCGTTAGTTCAGATACTTTTTAACGGTTTCTTCAATCTCCACCCCTCGCATATCTTTGGCGAGGATGGTTCCGTCGGGGCCGATGAGCAGGGTCACCGGGATCCCTTGGATGCCGTAGGCGCTGGATGCGCTATTGTCCGATTCGTTGAAGATCGTGTAGTTGATGCCGTCTTCCTTCGCGGCTTCGGCCGTTGCCCATGCCTCGTCCCTGATGGCGACGCCGACCACTTCGAGGCCTTTCTTCTTGTATTGCTTGTATGCGTTGAGGATGTTCGGGATTTCCTCCCGGCAGTTATGGCACCAGGACGCCCAGAAATCGACCAGGACATATTTGCCTTCACCCACAAAATCGGATAGGCGGTACTCTTTGTCTTCCCAGACACCCTTGAAGTCCGCGTAGGTGGCGCCGACGGCCGTGGCTTCTTGGGCGCGTTTGGCAAGAAGGTTCGCGTATGCCCCCTTGGCGTTGTTCTTGACAAGCGGAAGGTTCCGGACTTCTTCATTCATGCTTTCGTACACTTCCACCCAGCGCTGTAAGTCCATTTTATTCAGTGAATTGACGAGCATCATTCCCGTGACTGCGTCGGGATTCTCCCGGCTGAAACGGTCGGCCAGTTCCTGGATGAGAGCGCTGTCTTCTCCGTATTGCGCCAGTTTTTCCACTGCTTCACAGAGGGCATCGTTATACTTTGCTCCGTGATAGAACACTCTGTCTTCAGAAGAGATTCTTCCCGGTTCGAAAAGCAGGTCCGTACTGGTACTGCCGGTAGCGCCGTTACCGAAGGGAAGCGTAATGTAGCACATGATTCTTCCGATAAACGGTTCGGAGACCTTACCGGACCAGACGACGGCATCCTCTTTCACTTCGGCCTTGCCGATGGTCTGGAAACTGCCGTCAGGCATGAAGCGCAGGACCACGGCGGAATCGATGACTGAGCCATCATTGAAATAGGCCAGCATAGGCGCCGTGGCACAGGAAACATGGGCGGTCTTGGACGCGCATCCGACTGCGGCGGTGAGGATGGCTGCCGCGAAAGCCAGGGAGAGGAGAGTGTTCTTCATAACGCTAAATTATTAAGTGTCAATACGATTTCGCTTCACCTCCACACAAACACTCTCCGTGCCAAAAATGCTAATCCGCTGATTGTGAACCAAATACGCAAAATCGCAATCTGCCCGCAGTGTAAAGACCTTTACAACTTTTTACACTTCCGGCTTTACACTTTACACATAGTACAAATTTTAAATTGTATTATTGTGAAAATGTCTTATCTTTGCAAAAAGAGCAGATGATGAAGTTTGAGGATGTTTTGCATAATGGTCGTTTGTGGGCGGTCGTGTATGAAGGGGAGACCCAGAATGTATTGATTAAGACATTTGCTGATTGGATGGATATTGGAATTCTGCGAACCTTTTTCGATTCAAACAGGAAGGATCTTGAACAATACTTTCATATCACGAATGTGGATGAAGCCATATATGACACGATTGTTGATGCCGCGTCCTTATCTTGCGTTATCATGGACATCAATCCTGACGCGAATATGGATCGTCTGTTCCGGCCGCTTGAGAATCAGAGGATTCATGAGATGCTGCTTTCTCGAGAAAAAGCAAAGGGACGCAGGCAGTCGGGCCACAGTTTGTGGCTGAGAATCTATGCCATCAAGCTGGATAGCGGCATTTATCTGGCAACAGGCGGAGCGATCAAACTTACTCCTTTGATGGCTGAAAGAGAGCACACGCTCAACGAACTGAAGCGAATGGAAATGGTAAGGAATTATTTACTGGATAACGGGATTGTGGATGCGGATGGAATAAAGCAGGACTCTTTATGAATACGTTGGATTTTCTACGTGCCAATGAGCACAAAAGTTCGGAAGACTTTGTGGCCATGGCTCAGTATGTCAAGGATAACTGGGCGTGGCTGAAATACTCTTATGCCATTGCCATCAAGGTAAGGCGAAGGATGCAGGAGTTGGGTATGACGCAAAAACAACTGGCAGAGGCGTTAGGATGTTCTCAGCAACATGTTTCCGTGTTGTTGAACGGGAAGGTCAATATGACGCTGGAGACGCTTGCAAAACTGGAGAATGCCCTTCAGTTTGATTTGATAGGGGCGAGCCTGGAATCCTTTGACAAAGAGTCGTCGATGTCTTTTCTGAACGATTCTTTCGAAAAGATTCCGGAATCCGGATTGAATACCCGTTCCCTGGTTGACGGCTACAAACCTCGAAAGAAAAAGGGTCCCAAGGGTAAGAATCGCTGAAGTGAATATGAAAAAAAAGCCGTAGGTTTCTCGCCTACGGCTTTTAATATGTGATTGTCGTTAGAAAACTAATGCTATACCAACCCCGTAATTTGTAGCGCCAAAATGAACTTCAGGTTGGAACGTCAATGCCGAGTTATAATTTGCTATGGCCTTTTTCATCTTGCTTTCACCCGTAAAGCCAACTATAAAGCCAGCGACCATCACCGCCCCTCCGCCTATCAGCAATGCCATATTAGTTTCATCGGTTTCACCGGCGGCACCCATATAGCCAAGACTATACCCGAAAGGTAAGGCTCCTGCAACGGCAAATATACTACCAACTGTAGTGACGGACCTTCCTCTCTTGAACAGTTGGTAATCCTCGGGTGTAAAAAACCTATCTAACATTTCGTTCTCAACGGTTACACCACCAACGGAAACTTTTCCGCTCCAGGAATTATACGTCATAACGCCCTGCGGTAATGAAGACTTTTTCTCGACGTTGTACATCTCACGTTCTCCATTCTCATATGTGATCATAAGAACGTCAGAAATACTGATTGTATATACCGGGCCGTTTAAGTTAGAAAACTTCTTGTACGAGATTTGAGATTCCCCAACCTCAGTAACCTTCGTTTGAATGTCGGTCCCATCCTTTTTGGTGATAATGTCTTGTGCGTACATAACACACCCAAATAAGAAGCACCCCAAAAGAATTATTATTTTTTTCATATCGTAGAGAGTTTAATATCCTGGATATAGTAAAACGCCTATTTGCAAAGATATAAAATCTATTAATACTAATCGCTTAGTCAATAGGAATATAGCCCCCTTTCGGGTTGCTTATTTTTTGAGCCATTCGCGAATCTTATCGAGCGCAATCTTAAGCTGGACCCGGACAGTTGAGGGGGAAATGCCCAGACGGTCGGCGATGTCCGCCGTGTCCATTCCTTCTTGAAAATGAAGGGCGAACACTTCTTTGCAGCGGTTCGGAAGATTGACGATGAGATTGGCGATTGCCTGCATGATATCCTCCACATCGTTCTCGTCATAGAGGGCCACATCCGGAATCCGTTCCATGAAATCTAGGGTTACCATGCTTTCTTTACGGATGTCCCTTAAATAGTTAAAGCATGCATTACGGACGCTTGAAATCAGATATGGAAGGGGCGGATACTTGAACTCCGTCCGACGCTCCCATACACGGAGGAAGACATCATTGACCAGTTCACGAGCCTTTTCAAAATCGTGGATATAACTCACAGCGATTCCGCAGAGGTAGGCGTAGTACGCGTCATACAAACTGCGGAAGCTCTTTGGGTCGGAATGGACAATTCCCTGTACCGTTATGGGGGTAATCTCCGGCATCGGCTCACTTAATCACACGGGCCGTA
Organism: Bacteroidales bacterium; assembly: GCA_017558775.1. Classification (GTDB taxonomy): domain Bacteria; phylum Bacteroidota; class Bacteroidia; order Bacteroidales; family UBA932; genus Cryptobacteroides. The sequence continues at coordinate 7,237 of JAFYTP010000008.1, forward strand.
AAGGTACTATTTTTTAGGGAAATAGCATTAAAAATAGGAATGAGATATTTATGGGGGAAGGGCGCCTCCGCGAGCGTTCCGCTCGCATCCGTCCCAAGGGCGGTCAGGGGCCAAAGGCCCCGGAGGCGCCCTTCCCCCACATCTCAACCCTAATTTCTCTCAAGACAGACAAAAACAGGCTCAATAGTTTGTCCGTGAAAATTACTTCGGTAAGATTTGCACGTGGCTAAAAAAATAAGCAACCCGAAATTCGCAGCGCGCGGTGGTATGCCTCTGAGGCCCCTGGAATGGGCATCGTGATGCTACGTGCGGCGAAATCGCCTCGCAGAGCGCGACAATGTGCCACAGAATGGTGTAGAATGGCATATGGGATGCTCTGTGAATTTCGGGTTGGGAAGTGAATAGGTCCCGTCAGTTGCTGGCGCAGGTGCGGGGTCTTTTTGGAGCAGGTGTGGTACATTGGTGGTGCAGGTGTGATTTTTGGGTGGGGACCTGCGCCGCAAATCACGTCCCTAAGCCCAACAGTGGCGCGGGTCCCTAAGGAAAAACCCTACCTGCGCCAGGAAATGGTGACACCTGCGCCAAAAAAAAGAAAAAAATCATCCCGGCTTTAAACACGAGCTGGTTTTTTCGTGTATATAAGGGCGGAAACACTAAGAATTCTTATGACCGATAGACACGAAAACCTGCTGGCCGCCTATTTCGCGGACCAGATCACGGAAGAAGAAAAAGCCGAGCTGCTTTCCCTGCTCGATACAGATCCTGAACTGAAGACGCGCTTCCGGGAAATGGAGGAAGCCTATGTCGCCGCTTGCATTCCGGCCTTCGAAAAGACGAAGGAGGAGGATTATCGCAAGCTTCAGCAGCGGGTTCCTGAACTCAAGACGAAGCAAGTCCACAAGCCGGCCTTCTGGCGGGTCTTTGCCGCCGCGGCCAGCATCGCCGCCGTCGTTTCCATCGGCGCGGCCATCTATTCCGGGCTCAAGCTGCACGAAAGCGAGCGGTTCATCGCCCAGTCCGAGGCGACTACCATCTCTTGCACGCGCGGTACCGGAACGGAGACCGTTCTCCCGGACGGCACCCGGGTTCACCTGAACGCCGCTTCTTCCTTGAGCTTCAAGAAGGGATTCGGTCGCAAGACGCGTGATGTCGTCCTCGATGGTGAAGGCTTCTTCGAAGTAGCCGGTGACGCTTCAAAGCCCTTCCGGGTCCATTCCGGCAACGTCTGTGTCACGGTCAAGGGAACCGTCTTCAACGTCCGCAGTTATGCCGATGAGGCCGATATCTGCGTCTCCCTGCTGGAAGGCGCCGTCCTGCTGACCTCGAATGCCGGTCAGGCAGACCTCACCCCTGGCAACAGCGCCATCGTTTCCCGCGAGAGCGGCAAGATCCGCCTCCAGACGGCCGATGCTTCCGTCTCCGACTGGACCAAGGGCAAGATCGTCTTCACGGACAAGTCCATCCCGGAAATTCTCGGTTATGTCCAGCGCACCTACGGTGTCCATTTCAAGTATGACGATGGCATCTTTGACGGAGAGCGCTTCACCGGCAACATCTCCTCCAGCCTTTCCATCGACGAGATCCTGACTTACATCGACGTCGACCGCAAATATCGCTGGCAGCGGCAGGAGGACACGATTATGATCCATAAGAAATAACCCCATATGCTGAAAAAACTAACATTTTTGGTGGCAACCGTCCTTTTGATGGCTTTGTCACTAGCCCCGGCCTGGGCCCAGGATACCGGCAACATCCGGATGACGGTATCCCGCGACGGCACGGTCAAGGAGGTCCTCGACCTCCTGTGTGAAAAGATCGACGGCAGCCTGCTGGTCAGAAGCACCGACGTGGACCTCTCCCGGAAAGTGAGCATCCACATGAAGGATGCGACGGTCAATGAGATCCTGGGCCGTATCTTCGAAGGCTCGGATGTCAAATGGACCATCTCCGGCAAGCAGATCCAGGTCTACCGCCCGCAGGCTAAGGAGCAGAAGACATTGACCGGAACCCGCACCGTCAGCGGCACCATCACGGATGAGAATGGTGAGCCGGTCATCGGCGCGGCCGTCATCCTGGACGGCACCCGGACGGCGGCGACCACGGATGTCGATGGACACTGGACATTGACCGTTCCCCAGACGGCCCGCTCGCTCCGGATCGCCTGCATGGGCTATGAGGACCAGTGGCTGACCCTCGGCCGCGAAGTGGACTATGCGATGACACTCAAGGAGGACATCTCCCTCCTTGAGGAGTCGGTCGTGGTCGGTTACGGCGTCCAGAAGAAAAGCGTCGTGACGGCGGCCATTTCCAGCGTCAAGGGAGAACAGCTTTCCGGTATTGCTCCCACGCGTGTGGACAATGTCCTGAAAGGTATGGTTTCCGGCGTCACCATCACGCCTGCTTCCGGTCAGCCGGGCAGCGGAACGCGCGTCCGCGTCCGTGGTGTCGGCACCATCAACGATTCCAATCCGCTGTACATCGTGGACGGAATGCCCGTCACCGGCGGTATCGAATACATCAACCCGGCCGATATCGAGTCGGTGGAGGTCCTCAAGGACGCCGCCTCTGCCGCCATCTACGGCGCCCGCGGCGCCAACGGCGTCATCCTGGTCACCACCCGGCAGGGCTCGGAGGGCAACAGCGTCATCTCCTACAACGCCTCCTACGGCGTCCAGAACCCTTGGAGAATGCCCCAGGCGCTCAACGCCACCCAGTACGCGCTCATCATGAACGAGATGAACATGAATATGGGCAAGGCGCCGGTGTATGACGATCCCTACTCTTACGGGGAGGGGACCAACTGGGTGAAGGAGGTTTTCAATGCCAATGCCCCCGTGCTGGACCACCAGCTGAGCGTCTCCGGCGGAAACGCCAAGATGAACTACTTCCTGTCCGGCAGCTACTTCTACCAGGAAGGCATCATCGGCGGTAACTTCAACCACTCCAACTACAGCCGCGTCACCGTGCGCGCCAACAACAATTACACGGTCTTCGACCACCAGGACCGCAACATCCTGAAGCGTCTGCGCCTGGGAACCAACTTAACCTATTCACACGATAATTCCAAGTCCATCAACGCGAACAGCGAGTACGGCTCCGTCCTCGGCTGCGCCCTGTCCCTCTCTCCGATCCTTCCCGTTTATGCCGAGGATCCGGAAACCCTCCTGGCGGAACATCCTACCGCCATCAAGGATTCCGAGGGACGCCCGTTCTCCATCGTCGGTGACCAGTTCGCGGCGATGCCTAACCCGCTGGCGATGCTGCATCAGCCTACGGACGACTATCTGCAGGACAAGATTGTCGCCGGCGGCTATGCGGAACTGGAACTCCTCAAGGGACTGGTCTTCAAGTCCTCCGTGGGCGCGGACCTGCTGATCATCAAGGACGATGGTTACAGCATCCCGTTCTACATGAACTCCAACCACCAGAACTCCGGCTCGGAGGTGTGGTCCTCCCTTTCCCGCAGCTTCTCCTGGCAGGTGGAAAACACGCTGTCCTACACGTTTACGCTGGGCGATGCCCATAACTTCACGGCTCTGCTCGGTCAGAGCGCCTATTCCCACAGCGGTGCCTATGTGAGCGGCACCAGCTACAAGATCCGCAACGTTTCGCAGCCCTGGATCGATGCTACCGACCAGGATTCCAACATGCGCAGCGCCAGCGGTTCTCCGGACCCTTACAGCCGCCTGGCCTCCTTGTTCGCCCGTCTCAGTTACAACTACGGCGAGCGCTACATGGTGGAACTCACGATGCGTCGGGACGGCTCCTCCAACTTCTCCCCGGCCAACAAGTGGGCTAACTTCCCGTCGGTTTCCGTCGGCTGGAACCTCACGAACGAACCCTTCATGGCCGCCCGTCCCGCGTGGCTGGACCGCACCAAGGTCCGTCTGAGCTACGGTGTGAACGGTAACCAGAACATCGGCTCTTTCGCCTATACATCGATGATGCAGGGCATCGCCGGCTACCTCCTCGGTGTGGACAGCATGACCGCCATCGCGCCGGGCATCGTCCCGCGCGCCTACTCCAACGCGGACCTCCGTTGGGAGGAATCCTCCCAGTTCGACGCCGGTATCGACATCGGCCTGTGGCACAACCGCCTGAGCCTGTCCCTGGATTACTATGACAAGCGCACGAACGGCATGCTGATGACGATGTCCCTGCCCGCGTACATCGGAAACAACCTGCCCTGGGGCAATGTGGGAAACATGCGCAACTCCGGCTTCGAGTTCGACGCCACCTGGAAACAGCAGCTGGGCGACTTCGGCTACAGCATCGGCGCCAACGGCTCCTACAACAAGAACGTCCTCCTCAAGCTGGGCAATGACACCGGTTACCAGAATCTTGACGGTGTCCATGGCACCCTGGGCACAATCTCCCGCGCGGAGAACGGCGAGCCCTTCCCGTTCTTCTGGGGCTACAAGACCGACGGCATCTTCCAGAGCGACGCCGAGGCCCAGGCCTATGTCAACAAGGACGGCGCCCGCCTGCAGCCCGATGCCGCGGCCGGAGACGTCAAGTTCGTGGATGTCAATGGCGACGGCGTCATCGACGACGAAGACCGCGTCAAGATCGGTAAGGGTATGCCGGACTGGACCTTCGGTGTCAATATGTCCGTTTCCTGGAAGGGCATCGACCTTTCCGCCAACTTCTATTCGGCCCTGGGCGGCGACATCTTCGACGCCACGAGAAGAGCCGACTATCCCCTGGTCAATATGCAGACCTACATGCTGGACCGCTGGTGCGGCCCGGGCACTTCCAACCGCCTCCCGCGCCTCACGGCCGAAGCCGACGGCGGCATGAACCAGAACTGGCGTTCGTCAGACCTGATGGTGTACGACGGCTCGTTCCTGCGCCTCCGCAACCTCACCCTGGGGTACACGCTGCCGGAGCGCTGGACGCGCAAGGCGCTCATCTCCAAGCTCCGCCTGTACCTGAACGCGGAGAACCTCTTCACCCTGACCTCCTACCACGGCATGGACCCGGAAATCTCTTCCGGCGGCACCTCCCTCGGTATCGACAAGGGCGTTTATCCCCAGGCGCGGACCCTTTCCGCCGGTGTTAACCTGACCTTCTGACAGCCATGAAAAAGATTGCAATATCCCTCATTCTCGCCGCGCTGATCCTTCCGGCCTGCAGTACGGATTTCCTGGAGGTGGAACCGACCACCATCATCCCCGAAGAGGACAGCTACAAGACCGAAAACGATATCGTAAAGGCCCTGATGGCCGCTTATGCCCCGCTGCAGGCGCTGGATTTCTGTTACAGTGACTTCACGACCAAGGGCGAATATCATCCCTACCAGTTCATCTCGGACATCCTGGCCGATGACTACAACGCCGTCGGCGGCAGCGGTCCCGGCGACTGCCCCTACCTCCAGCTGATGTTCGACTATCGGCTTACGCCCGAACAGAGCCTGATCGCCCTGTGGCAGAACATCTACAAGGGCATCTACCGCAGCAACATCGTCGTGAACCGCATCGGTGACGTGGAAGGCATTTCCGAGGCGAACGGGAACCGCTATGTGGCTGAAGCCCGCTTCCTGAGGGCTTTCTACTACCACATCCTGTGGAAGTTCTGGGGCGCCGTCCCGTACTATTCGGTGAACCCTAACGGCAAGGATGTGAGCTACATCGTTCCGCAGATTTCGGAGGACGAACTGTACAACAAGATCATGGAAGACCTGGACTGGTGCACCGAGTCCGGCCGTCTGCCCGAGGCCGTCACCATCACCCAGGTGGGCCGCGTGAACCGCTTCGGCGCCTATATGCTCCGGGCC
>JAFYTP010000074.1 GCA_017558775.1 Bacteroidales bacterium
GCGGGGGCTTGCTCCCGCTGGTGCCCCCGGCATGCGTCCCGGTGCTCCCGCTGGCGCTCCCGGTGCCGCCCCTGGCGGTGCTCCGCAGGCCCGTCCCGCCCGTCCTGCCGGTGGTTTCGGCATGATGATGAACAACGGTTTCCAGGAAGTCCTCTGCGACGAGCTCGTGCCTTACATCGACGCCAACTTCCGCACGATCGCGAAGAAGGAAAGCCGCGCCATGGCCGGCCTGTCGATGGGTGGTATGGAAACCCACACCATCACCCTCGCCCGTCCTGAGATGTTCGGATGGTACGGCCTCCTCAGCGGTGGCACCTACAACCCGGACGAGGTCAAGGACACCGGCGTGAAGGGTATCTTCATCGGCTGCGGCAGCAAGGAAGGTCCGGACCAGATCCGGAACGCTGCCAAGGCTCTCCAGGAAGCCGGCTACAATGCCAAGGGTTATGTCTCCGAGGGCACTGCCCACGAGTTCCTGACCTGGCGCCGCTGCCTGTATGAAATGGCTCCAATGCTGTTCAAAAAGTAACAGTACGAGTATAGTTGGTTTTAATGAATTGGTTGGAAGAGGTCACCCTGTGAAGGATGACCTCTTTTATTGTGTCAGTCGGACGGGGAATGGGATGTCCGGGGATGGACAAGCCCCCGGACATCCCATTTCCCCGTCCAAATATATGAAAATGGCAAGTAGATGGTTAATACACGGCGAACTAGATATTCGCAGCGCAAAACAATCCTTATCCTGCATGCTCCTATATCACATCGTCTTGCTCTGCGCGACGAATTTGACTCGCAAAGCAAAGTAATCAGCCCGGGAAAACCCCACATTGGCTAATTGATTGCTCTGCGAATTTCGGGTTGAATAATAAAATAGTATTCTATCGCCTGTTGGCAAATCACCAAGGCTCAAATGGTCTTGACCAATGTCAATTCTGGTAGCAAAACAGCTGTTTCAGGTTGATCCTTTTCAGAATCTTTCTCTTTCCAGGCAACTACAAAACGAACGGATGCGGCAGACACGCGATACCCCCTTCCCTCCCATTGTCTTAAGTTTTTACGCATGCGATCAGACAATTTGACAACTGGCTTTCCAGTATTTGGATTGTGTATATAGTCGTCCACGAATTCGAGTGAATCTCCGCCAACAAGCGACAAAATATCTTTTTTCCTGGACAAGAAAAAACTAAGAACAACATCCCGGTGGGTCAGCTGGAGGACAACCTCGTCTGGCAACGGGTACTCTTGAGAATCGAACAGACGCCGCCCCAGGGTGTTTGGTCCATCAAAACAAGAGCTGTCGGTATATATGTGAAGATTCTTTTTCGCACGAGTCATACCAACATAATACCGCCTATACTGCTCGTTATTCAAGCTGAAGTTGCCAGCAATTAGCATATACACCTCGTCATACTCCCGTCCTTTGGATTTATGTATGGTGGAAACCGTTACGTCCGCCCCGGCAGTTTCACAGAAATCCTCCAACTCGGATTCAAATATGAATTCCTTGAAATCTGTAAAATACTTCTTTCGATTAGTCTGCTCAAACACTTCCAAACAACGACGAAGGTATGGAAGGGTACTACTCGAAGCATATTTGTTAAACAGACGGCTCTTTGACATCTCCCAAACATCATCAGGAATGATGGGCGTGCTCACACTGGACTCAAGAGTCCGCATGAAATACCTAACCTCTGCGAGTGCACTGAAACGGAAGCCATCAGCAGACTGGATCAACTTCGCATTAACTCCACTATGCCGTAGCAGAGCCAGTAGGATTACAGCCTCTTCATTAGTCTGTGTCAGTAACCCAACTGTCCCTTCGGCTGACCTAGAGGCCAAATCCCGGACAAGCGGAATATACATATTCTGGGATGAGAAACGATGAACAGAAACCACACCTGAGAATGGACTCATCGAGACGATCGGTGTCTGTTTCAACCGTCCCCGGATGCGACGGGAAAATGCATTTGCAAAATCGACAACGGCTTTGCTGCTTCGATAGTTATCAGTCATCTCCACGAATCTACTATTCTCCATCTCCGTTAGCTGATACAAGTATTTTGAGTCGGATCCTCTAAACTCAAAAATATTCTGGTCATCGTCTCCAACGGCGATAATCCGCATTTCTTCATTTCTGACTATGAGCGCATGAACAAGGGCATACTCATCGGCACTCATGTCCTGCGCCTCATCGATTACCAACACTGTCTTGCTGATTCGGTTTGGCTCCACTTCTCCGTTCTTAATCATCTGGGCAGCTTTGGAGACCACATCGTCCGCATCTTCCAGATTGCCAATCCGGCCCAACAAATCAAAGCAATAGGAGTGGAATGTTTTGATTTCGACAAAGTGAGCCGCATTGCCTATGAGGCCCATCAAGCGCTGCTTGAACTCGGTAGCCGCCGCTCTGGAAAAGGTGAGCATTAGAAGTTGCTCGTGCTTCACATCTTCCAATAGAAGTAAGGATGCAAGCTTATGGACAAGCACACGTGTCTTTCCGCTTCCCGGCCCTGCTGCGACTACAATACAACGCGAATCCTTGTCGGATATGATATCCATCTGTTTCTGGGACAATTCTCCAAATACCTGCCGATACTTCTCCGGCGTCATATTCCGTTGGATTTCCTTCGCTCGTTCTCCCTTAAAATACTTGGAGATAAACTGCTTGTAATCCATCCTGAAATAGTCCTGGACATACTGCAAAGCAGCGTCATAGTCCTTCACCATCAAATTGGCGTATTCACCCACGATATGGATTTGCTGAATCTTCTGTTTGTAGAAGTCATTCAGCATCTGATAATCATCGACTCTATATCGGAAACGAGCATCTTTTGTGCGACGGATATCCATCGCATTGTAAAGGACCAAGAACCCACCTTCCAGTTTCAAAGCACCAATCCGGGATAGATATAGCAGCGCTTCCTCGATATCGCCAAGGTGGGCATCCGCTTTTCCATCAATTAATGATGCCTCATGCGCATTGAATTCTTTCAACAGTTCTACAATGGAGAAACTGACCGCTAACTTTCCTGCATCGGGGGACGTAGCTGGAACGGCCTGCTTATACAGCCAGTCTATGGCAAAATGGCAGATTCGGACTCTCTTCTCGAAGCGGCTGATTAACGAGTCCAAATCCGCTTGTCTGACGATTTCGATACTGTTGAGATTGACATCCTGCCTCCGGGCATAGCCTTTGACCGTCAAAAAATAAAGAAGTGTCCGGATGTCCTTTTCCGTTGACGAGGTCAAGCCACTCTTGACAACATCATCGTTTAACTGCTTATAAGACACATTCCACACCTGATCGGGAATATGCTCCAAAATGAACCGTTCCAACTGAGCAAAACGCTCGAAACCAGCCATTGACTTCTTCTGTGATGTGCCTGAATCTTGCAGGTAGGCTGATATATCCCGGCTATCAGCCAGAATCCCCGCCTGTCTCATACGATCAACGGCCGACACCACTTCGAACTTGGTCAATCCCAGGATATCCGCCAAATAATCTACCCGAGATTCGGCCTCTGCGTCTTGTGCACGTGTGATATATTTCTGCGAAATCAACAACTTGATGATACGTACGGCCTTTTCCACTTCTTTCTGTTCGAAGAGAACAGAGTCCTCTATCTTGGAACGGGCCTCGTCCATATTCGCAACCGTTATTCCCGTTGCATAGACATGAGGTATATTATTCCCACGCTCAATATATCCTCCCTGTTCCAAGGCAGATAATGCTGTTTTCACGCGCATTTCAATCTCAGAAACAGAGTCATCCCATCCCGCGCGCCTCGCAATCTCCAATGCGGAACACTCTGCCCTTGACCTTTGCTTCGTCATATCCTTGACAACTTTCCAGACCTGCTGAATCTCACTGATGCTGATTTTGGTCTGATTGAGAAGGATGAAATGCTTGTCCAAATCATTATCGCTATACAGGACATAGCACCGGGCTTGAAGACTCGGATCCCGACCGGCCCTTCCCGCCTCCTGGACATAATTCTCTAAGGAATCGGAAATATCAAAATGAACAACCAAGCCAACGTCCTTCTTATCTACGCCCATTCCAAAAGCAGATGTAGCAACAATAATCCGTACACCTCCATTCATAAAGGCGTCCTGATTAGCAGTTTTTTCGTCGGCATCCATCTTTCCGTTGAATGGAAGAGCCCTGAAACCATCCCGAGTCAATTTCTCCGCAATCTCATAGGTTCGCTTGACTCGAGCGACATACACGATAGTCGGATCATCCGACTCGGCAATTAGCTGCCTGAGTTTCAGATATTTATCTTCTTTGGTTTCGGAGTGAATGACGCTGTATCTAAGATTTGTCCTAGTGGCAGACGATGCATACATTTCCAAATGGACGCCCAGCCATTTTTCAAAATAATCGCTGATATCCTGGATAACTTTTTGCTTGGCAGTCGCAGTAAAGCAGGATACAGGGATCTTGTGCCCGTCGCCTTTATGCTTTTCATACTCACTAATGAATTTCCCTATATACAGATAATCTACACGGAAATCCTGACCCCATGCAGAGAAACAATGTGCTTCATCGATAACAAAGCGGACCACATTTCTGGAATAGAGAATTCGTTCGATGGTCCTAGAGCGGAGCATCTCGGGAGAAATATATAAGAGAGACGCATCTCCAGAAGATACGCGCTCTATGGCAAGGGAGCGAGATATTGGATCCAGTAATCCGTTAATTGTCACCGCATCAGTAATCCCTTTGGCAACAAGGTTGTCAACCTGATCCTTCATCAGTGACTGAAGAGGAGAAATGACAACCGTGAGCCCATGTACGGTGCGCCCTTGAATTAAGGCTGGTAGTTGGAAAGTCAATGACTTTCCGCCTCCTGTAGGGAAAATCGCCAAGAGCGATTTCCCATCCACGGCTGCTTGAGCCGCCCTTTCCTGAAGATTCTCTCCCTCGAACAGACGAAAAGAATCGTAGCCGAAGAACTGTTTCAACTTCAGGTGAACATCCAGTTGTGAGTTGCAATAGTTACAACCCGAAGCGCAACGGGTATGCCGAAGAAGTTTTAGGACATACTCTATTTCCGGATAGTTGCGAATTACCCATGCAGGCGTGTTTGAACGATAGTCTGTCGTATCAACCAACGCTAATGCATAGGCAAGTGCGACAGGCAATTGCTGAATTAGGAATTCAACATCCGCGTGCTGACAAATTCGCCCGTCAAACTCTCTTTTGATAATAGAAGCCAAACGTCCTCGGTCATGATTGGTTGCACCCACCATTTCAAGAAAGCCGTCGAATTCCGGTTGTCCATGCAATAGAGATGAAAAAATCAACCGCTTTTCATTAGTAAGCCGATTCCATCGGTCGACTTCGTCCCAGAGGAGTTCACGTGCCTTCTCGCAGTCATTGACTGGATTATTCGCTTGTTCGCTGACCAACTTGTCATCCTTCACCAACCGATGGTAGGGACGTTCCGGGAAAAGCAAAGGAGACATATACAGCGTGTCTACAAGCGTCCAAGGGATTTTGGCTCCGTCAAATAAATATCGCGCATCGTGATGGACAATATTATGTCCACAAACGAAATCAACACTACGCAGAAACCGGATCAATTCATCTTTAGACGCCTGGTGAAAAGTGGCACCATCAAACCGCAATGCCCCAATGTCATGAACCTTATGATCCTTGATGCCAACCTCAGCATCTACGACAGCATATCGCAGAGAATCTTCAGAAACGCTTTCAGTGTTCTTTCTAAACCTGTCCCAGAATGACATTTAATTGTGATTTGGCTGCTAAAGGTAACAATTATTTCATGAAGCACAAAATAATGGTAAAGCTCTGAGGAATTGTATCTTATCTAGCAAAAGATCGATCTTACCAAGAGAGAAAGGAAGTACCCTCCCGGAGGCGTGTCCACCCCCGGACACGGGCAGGGGGAGGGGCCCGTTGGATATAAGTTCCCGCATGCGGGGACGCAGGAGACAATGGGAGGGGCCGGAGTGGAGCAAAGCGGAACGGAGTCCTCCGGGAGGGTACTCCCTTTCTCTCTCCACCTAACAAAAAAGAGGATAGTCTAATTGATTTCTCTCTATTTTTCCGAAAAAGCGTATCTTTGCGTCCGCTATGGCGAGTTACCTGCAGATCGAGAACATTTCCAAGTCGTACGGCCCCAAGGTGCTGTTCGAGCATATCGACTTCAACATCAACGAAGGGGACAAGGTCGCGCTCATCGCGCCCAACGGCACGGGAAAGACCTCCCTGCTCCGCATCCTCGCGGGCAAGGACCGGTCCGACAGCGGCGGCAAGATCCTGTTTCTCAAGGACATCCGCATCGCTTTTCTCGAACAGGAATACGACTTCGACCCGGAGAAAAGCATCTTCCGGCAGATCATGGACGGTTCCAAGGAATGGACGGAGCATCTGGACCAGGAACATCTGTGGGAGTATGAGCGCCGGGTGCAGCGGCTGTTGACACAGTTCTCCCTGACGGACTGGGAAAAGCCGATGAAGGATCTCTCCGGCGGCGAGGTCAAGCGCGTCGCCCTCACGCAGATGCTGGCTTCGGAGGCCGATTTCTACATCATGGACGAGCCTACGAACCATTTGGACATCGACGCCATCGAGTTCCTGGAGCAGCATCTGAAGCACGCCCGCAGCACCCTGTTCATGGTCACGCATGACCGCTATTTCCTGGACCGCGTGTGTAACACGGTGATGGAGATGGACCGGGGCAAGGTTTACATCTACCGGGGCGACTACATGAACTTCCTGGAGAAGCGGCAGGAACGCATCGACAATTACAACGCCGAGACCGACAAGGTCCGGAACGTGCTGCGCCGCGAGCTGGAATGGATGCACGCCACCCCCTGCGCCCGCTCCGGCAAGGCCAAATACCGCAAGCAAGCCTTCTGGGAGCTGAAGGAAAGGGCCGAGGACAGCTATGTGTCCAAGCAGGTCGATATGTCCGAAGTCCAGATCAAGGGCACCTACCTCGGCAACAAGGTCATCAACTGCAAGGACGTCTCCTTCTGGTGGGAGGACAAATGCTACCTGAGCCACTTCAGCTATAATTTCCAAAGGTACGAGCGTGTGGGAATCGTGGGACGGAACGCCGCCGGCAAGACGACCTTCCTGAACCTCATCACGGGGAAATGGAATCCGTCGATGGGCGGGAGTTTTTCCGGCGTGGTGGACCTGGGCGAATCCCTGAAAATCGGCTACTACCACCAGTCCGGCATGGAATTCGATCCGGACCAGACGGTGATGGAGACGATGCCCAACACCCATCTGCTGGAACGGTTCCTCTTCCCGCACGACATGTGGAACAACAAGGTGGGACGGCTTTCCGGCGGTGAAAAGCGCCGCCTATACCTGCTCACCATCCTCCTCCAGCAGCCCAACTTCCTCATCCTGGACGAGCCCACGAACGACCTGGACATCGTCACCCTGGACATCCTGGAGGAATACCTGCTGGAATTCAAGGGCTCCCTGATCATCGTCTCCCACGACCGCCACTTCCTCGACCGCCTGGTGGACCACCTCTTCGTCTTCTGCGGCGACGGTGTCGTCAAAGACTTCATCGGCAACTACTCCGAGTACCGGTCCTTTATCAAGGATTATGAGGCGGAGCAGAAGGCTTCGCAGAAGGTTGTCACCCCGAAGGTTTCCCCTGTCATTCCGAGCGAAGCGAAGGAATCTAAAAAGCGCAAGCTCACCTGGAAAGAACAGCAGGAACTCAAAGCCCTCGACGAAGAACTCCCCCGCCTCGAAGCCGAGAAGGCCGACCTCGAAGCCAAACTCTCTTCAGGAACCCTCTCCCCCGCCGATCTCCAAACCGCCTCCACCCGCTACGGCGAACTCCAATCCCTCATCGACGAAAAAGAGCTCCGTTGGCTGGAGCTCTCTGAGATCTGATTTATCTTTATTTAGAATTCAAACAGGAAGCCTACGCTCCATGTCCGATAAGCCGGTCCGTTGGGTAAACGGAAGGCGGGTGTCGGAGAATAACGGACACGTAAGCCTACCCCCATGTAGGAAAGAGAGCCCATCAGATCGACGGAAATCGGGTTGACTTTGATGTTGTCGATGCGCTCGACAATGTGATTTCCGTTCAGGACATAGTTAGACTTGGTTTCGCCCCAATAGTTCCAATGCAGTTCAGCTCCAGCCGACGCCCTCCAAGAAAGATTTTTCCCGAACACACAGGTGTATTGAAGCGGGAAAGAATACCTGTAACGCAATATATCGGTAACGTTTCCAAATTCAGAGACACCTGCAGGAAAGTCAGTTAAGCAAAGTTTTCCGTCCATTTGCGAGAACCGCTTCCCGCTACCCGTCAGTCTGGTTATGGAATAACCGACATTCCACCCGAAGGAGATATAATTGTTCTTCATCGCCGGATAATACCGTACTCCCAAGATCCCAAAATCGGCGCTGTATTCATTGACTTTCGCATTGCCAAACAGGTCGCCTCCGCCAATGACACCACCGAACATACCAGCCTCTTCCGAGTTTATGAGCGTCAGTTTCCAATGGGACAAGTTCTTCTTTTTTGTAAAGGGGGTTTCGAAATTCAATTTGTCTGAAACGGGCGCTATCTCCGAACCCGCCTTTACGGAATTCGAGTAATGGAAAGTCGGGTTCTCCGCCGTTCCGTCCACACTGACAGACAGGGCGCCGGGCGCAGAAACCACCTGGACGGAGGAAGGGTTCTCAATGTACAAGGTGTCCGCCACTTGGGCATTCAGGGCAACAGGGACCAGGGCAAATGCCCAAAGGATCATTCTTTTCATTTTTTGTTATGGGGATTATTAGTTCTTGAACAATTGTTTCAAATCTGCCAATGTTGCGTCTCCGGACATATAGACGAGGGTGACTTCGTACTTGTCTCCTTTCGGAAACACTTGCAAGCATAGGTATTTGTTCCCATCTGTCAGCATATCGTTTTTGGGAGAGCGGATTTTAGCGCTGAAGCGGAACAGCGCATAGGTCAATACCCCTCCGGAATACTCCGTCTGCCGGTCTTCGGCCGCCTTCCCGTCCTGGAGCAGCAGCGCCTGGATGCGGGACAATTCATCGGCCGAAGCCAGAAACTTCACACTCCGGAATTCACGGAGCTTGTATGGCGCCAGTTGGGAACCGACTATGTCCGTTTCCTTGATCCGGGAAGACGGTACCAGTTTACCTCTGAAAACCGAGTTAATCTCAAAACCGGACTGGGCTGACAACGGAATGACGGCAAACAGCACCATCAAAGCGAGTAACATCCGTTTCATCATCGTATTCATTTCAATAGTTTTTCCAATTCTGTTCCGACATCGGGAGCGGTACCGAAAAGGCTGGACAGCGTATTCTCCATACTTTCCAGCGCCAGTTCCGGGTCGGTGGTTTTTTCTCCATAGGCCAGAATATAGCAGTGGTCCTGCTGACGGTTCGCCAAGCCGATGGCCGCGAAAATGGCAAGGCTGGCAGCGATGGCGATGGTCGCGGCCCAGGGGAGGAAGCGGCGGCGGGCATCGACAGAAACCTTATTCGTCGAGGCTGCCTTTCCCGCGGCGAAGAATCCAGCCACCGCTTTCACCTCGTCGAAGTCGGGATCGTCCGTCCCGGCGAGGAAGGCTTTCAGCTCGCGCTCTTCGTCCTCGGTCAGGAGGGCGTCGAACCAGCGTTCGGCCAAATCCAGATAGTAGCTCTTATTCTTCATGATATCGTTTCCTGTATTGTTCTCTAATTGTTTTTCTCGCCCGTGATAGTTGCATCCGCACGGCCGGGGGCTGCATACCCAATTCTTCCGCAATCTTATCCAGCGTGACACCTTCGTATTCATGTCTTCTGATGATCAGTTTCTGAAGGTCGGTCAATTGCGTATCGACCATCTTCTCGACCCGCCGGAACAGCGCTTCCCTGTTCTCCCCCGTCTCCTCCGGCAGGTCCCCGACAAGGGGTACTGTCTTCCGCTTCCGAAGCTCGTCAATCGACACATTCCGAACTGTCCGCGCGAGCAAAGCCTCCGCCTCCCGTTCACTCTTCACTTCGTATCGGCCCCAAAGCCTGACAAAAGCGTCCTGCAGAGCATCTTCCGCGGCCTCCGCATCCGATAACACCTTCCCCGCCTTCGCCTTCAACCGCAGCCGGATTCGTTGGTATGTCTCTGTCAGAATATCTGCCATTTTTCGTTCGCTCTGTTTATGTAACGTAAAGTTACGAGAAATGTAACAAAGATTTTACCGAAAAAAACTACATTTGCATATGATGAAAAGACTATTGGCAGTTGCAGCGCTGGCTCTGGCGACCGTTGCGGCCACGGCGCAGGAGGAGCCGAAGACGGGGTGGGTATTCACACCGTTTCCTGATGTGAGTTACAATTCGGACATCGGCCTGAACCTGGGCGGATTCTGCGATTTCTTCTACTATGGGGATGGGACGGAATACCCGAATTTCCTGCACCATATCGCGGTGTGTGGGGCCTGGGCGACGAAGGGGTCGTGGTATCTGCATGGGCTGTTCGATTCCAAGACGCTGGTGCCGGGGGCGCGGGTGACGGGTTCGCTCACGTACCGGGATGCGTCGATGAACAACTTTTATGGGTTCAACGGCCTCCACGCACCGTATTGGGAGGACATGGACCTCAACCGGGAGGATCGGCTCGCTTTCTATACGAACCATCGGCAGGTCATCCGGGCCGCCGCCACGTTCCAGAAACCGATTCAGGAGCATCTTAGCTGGATGGCAGGCGCCGTGTTCCGCCACATCCGGATCAACGATTTCGACCTGAAGAACTACGATAACAGCAAGACCCTTTACCGGGATTACCAGGCTGTGGATCTGATCCGGGATGACGAGGCGAACGGAGGCACTTCCCTGGAAGGACGCATCGGCCTTACCTACGACAGCCGCGACATCGAATGGGTGCCCAACCAGGGCATCTATGGCGAGGTTTATGTCAATGCCAATGCCGACTTGTCCCACAAGAAATACCACTACGCGCAACTGGTGGGCCATTTCCGCCACTTCGTACCCATCGTGTTCGGCCGGCTTACCTTCGCCTACCACCTGGGCCTCCAGCACCAGTTCGCTGGGGAGATGCCCTGGTACAATCTGAACGAGATTTCCAACCTTATATATCAATATGAGGAATACGAAGGCCTGGGAAGCCGGTACACCATCCGGGGCTACCGCTACAACCGCATCATGGCGGCGGGCTACGCCTGGGGCAACTTCGAGCTCCGCGCCAAGGTCCTGCAGTTCAACCTGTTCAAGCAGCATTTCGACCTGGTGGTCAATCCGTTCTACGACGCCGGCGCCATCACGCGATATTTCCGGCTGGACGAGCACCGGAGGACCGGCGGAATCACGGACGATTGGAGCCAGTCCTATGTCGATGCTACGGAAAGGATCCATTCCAGCGCAGGCATCGGCGCCAAGATCCACATGAACACGAACTTCATCATTTCAGTGGAAGTCGCCAAGGGTTTCAACCCACAACTATCGGATTTGACGGTGGCTATGTCCACTACTTACATGTTCTAATAAATTAAGGTCACAGCTTTGAGCCGTGACTTTTTTTTCATATATTTGCTGAATACAAGAACTGCATAAAACAAAACACTTTCTATCGATATGGACAAACTCCAGGAACTCACCCAGAAACTGTACGACGAAGGTCTTGCAAAGGGGAAACAAGAAGGCGAGGCGGTGCTTCAGAAAGCCGTCGAAGAAGCCGGAAGCATCGTGAAAAAAGCCCAGGAAGAGGCCGAGGCCATTCTCGCCAAGGCCCGCAAGGAAGCGGATGATTTCAAGGTCAAGGTCGAGGGCGACGTGAAGATGGCCTCCATGCAGGCCCTCCAGGCCACCCGCGCCGACATCGAGAGCCTCGTCATCGCGAAAGCGGTGGACGAGCCCGTGGCCAAAGCCCTCTCCAGCGAGGAATACCTTAAGGGCATCATCACCGCCGTCGCGCAGAAATTCTCCGCCGAGGAGCCGGCCGACCTTTCCCTCGTCCTTCCCGAAAGCCTGAAGGCGGGCCTGGAGCCCTTCGTGAAGAACGAGCTGGGCAAGCTGCTGGGCAAGGGCGTGGACGCCTCCTTCTCCAAGAAGCTCGCCGGCGGATTCAAGATCGGTCCCAAGGACGGCGGCTACTTCGTGAGCCTCACCGACGAGACGTTCAAGGATCTCATCGGCGCGTACCTGCGTCCGGCGACGAAGAGTCTCCTGTTCGGATAGTATGAGTAACTTCGAATACATCATCGCCAGTCTCCCCTACTTAACCGCGGACTTCAAATACACGGACCAGGCAGGGTTCAACTCGGTGATCTCCGATATCAAGCGGGACCTGGACGAGCGCGACTGCGAGCTGGTGGAATTCCTCCTGAAGGGTTTCAGCGACAAGGAACTGGACGCGGACTTCTACGCGGAGGCGCTCCGGCACCGCAACCGCTTCATCCGCGAGTATTTCCGCTTCGACCTCAACCTCCGCAACGCCAAGGTCCGCTACCTGAACGCCGAGCTGGGCCGGGATCCGGACCAGGACGTGATGACCGGAGAGGACGAGGACGCGCCTGACGTCGACATCGACGGTTACCGCTTCAACGGGGGCGAGTTCATGGAGGCCCTGAAGGTCGATTCCGTCCTGTCGATGACGGACCTGGTGGCCCGCGAGAAAGGGCTGGACGACGTGCTGTGGGACAAGATCGACAGTCTCGCCACCTTCCACTACTTCGACATCGAAGCCGTGCTGGCCTACATCGCCAAGCTCCGCATCGTGACCCGCTGGCTCAACCTGGACGAAGAGGTGGGACGGGAGCAGTTCCGCCGCCTCATCAAGGAGGTCCGCGGCACGTACAAGGGCGTCAAATACACTGAATAATAATCAAATAAAAGTTATATCGAATGAAAACGACAGGTATTGTTACGGGGATCGTCTCGAACCTGGTGACCGTTCTGGTGGACGGCCCGGTGGCGGAGAACGAGATCTGCTACATCGACCTTGCGGGCGTGAAGATGATGGCCGAAGTCATCAAGGTGAACGGCAAATACGCTTCCGTGCAGGTGTTCGAGAGCACCCGCGGCCTCCGGAACGGCGACAAGGTCGAGTTCGAAGGCCGGATGCTCGAAGTCACCCTCGGACCGGGCCTGCTGTCCAGCGTGTACGACGGTCTGCAGAATGACCTGACCACGATGACCAGCGTGTTCCTCAAGCGCGGTGAATACACCGACCCGCTGAACCACGAAACCCTCTGGGACTTCACCCCGATCGCGAAGCCCGGCGACAAGGTGATCGCCGCCGACTGGCTGGGCGAGGTCAAGGAAGGCTGGCTGCCCCACAAGATCATGGTGCCGTTCTCCTTCCAGGGCGAGTTCACGGTCAAGTCCATCGTTCCCGAGGGCCAGTACAACATCGACAAGGTCATCGCCGTCCTGACCAACGCCGACGGCGAGGATGTCGATGTGACGATGACCCAGAAGTGGCCCGTGAAGGTGGCCATCAAGGGCTACAAGGAGAAGCCCCGTCCGAACCGCATCATGGAAACGGGCGTCCGCGTGATCGACACGCTGAACCCCATCGCCGAGGGCGGCACGGGCTTCATCCCGGGCCCGTTCGGCTGCGGCAAGACCGTGCTCCAGCACGCCATCGCCAAGCAGGGCGACGCCGATGTCATCGTGATGGCGGCCTGCGGCGAGCGCGCCAACGAGGTCGTGGAAATCTTCACCGAGTTCCCCGAACTCATCGACCCGCACACCGGACGTCACCTGATGGAGCGTACCACCATCATCTGCAATACCTCCAACATGCCGGTGGCCGCCCGTGAGGCGTCCGTCTACACCGCCATGACCCTGTGCGAATATTATCGCGCGATGGGCCTCAAGTGCCTCCTCCTCGCGGACTCCACCTCCCGCTGGGCCCAAGCCCTCCGTGAGATGTCCAACCGTATGGAGGAACTCCCTGGCGCCGACGCGTTCCCGGTGGACCTGTCCGCCATCATCTCCAACTTCTACTCCCGCGCGGGCATGGTCGTGCTGAACAACGGCCAGACCGGCGCCGTCACCTTCATCGGCACGGTGTCCCCGGCCGGCGGTAACCTGAAGGAGCCCGTGACCGAATCCACCAAGAAGGCCGCCCGCTGCTTCTACGCCCTCGAGCAGGGTCGCGCCGACCAGAAGCGCTACCCGGCCGTCTCCCCGCTGGATTCCTACTCCAAGTACCTCGAGTATCCGGAAATCTCCGACTACCTGGACAAGACCGTCGAGCCCGGCTGGGTGGAGAAGGTCAAGACCGCGAAGAACATCATCCGCCGCGGCAAGGAAGCCAACGAGCAGATCAACATCCTCGGCGACGACGGCGTCCCGATGAGCTATCACGTGAACTTCTGGAAGTCCGAACTCGTGGACTTCATCATCCTCCAGCAGGACGGTTTCGACCCGGTCGATTCCCTGTGCCCGATGGACCGCCAGCGCTATATGCTGGACCTGGTGCTGGACATCTGCGCGAAGGATTTCGAATTCGGCGACTTCGAGCAGTGCCGCACCTGGTTCAAGGACCTCATCAACGTCCTCAAGCAGATGAACTACTCCGAGTTCAAGAGCGAGTCCTTCTTCAAGTACTATGAAACCGTCAACGAAATGATCGCATAAAGCCATGGCAAACAAAGCATACCAAAGAGTCTATACCCATCTGGAAGGCATCACCAAGGCGACGGTCTCCCTCCGCGCGAAAGGCGTTTCCAACGATGAACTGGCCGTCGTGGCCGGCAAGCTCGCCCAGGTCGTGCGCACCAAGGGCGACATGGTCACGCTCCAGATTTTCTCCGGTACCGAAGGCATCCCGACCGACGCGGAAGTCACCTTCCTCGGCGAACCGCCGGTGCTCAAGGTCTCCGACCAGCTCTCCGGCCGTTTCTTCAACGCCTATGGCCATCCGATCGACGGCGGCCCCGAGATCGACGGCGAAGAGCGCCAGATCGGCGGTCCGTCCGTGAATCCGTACAAGCGCCGCCAGCCGTCCCAGCTCATCCCCACCGGCATCGCCGGCATCGACCTGAACAACACACTCGTTTCCGGCCAGAAAATTCCGTTCTTCGCGGATCCGGACCAGCCCTACAACCAGGTGATGGCCGATGTGGCCCTCCGCGCCGACGTGGACAAGATCATCCTCGGCGGCATGGGCCTGTCCAATGACGACTACCTGTTCTTCCGCAACTCCTTCGAGGCCGCGGGCGCCCTGGACAAGATCATCTGCTTCATCAACACGACCGAGAATCCTCCGGTGGAGCGCCTCCTGGTGCCGGATATGGCCCTGACTGCCGCCGAGTACTTCGCCGTCGACAAGAACGAGAAGGTCCTCGTCCTCCTTACCGACATGACGCTGTATGCCGATGCCCTTTCCATCGTTTCCAACCGTATGGACCAGATTCCGTCCAAGGACTCGATGCCGGGTTCCCTGTATTCCGACCTCGCCAAAATCTACGAGAAGGCTGTGCAACTGCCGTCGGGCGGTTCCATCACCATCATCGCGGTGACCACCCTGAACGACGGTGACATCACCCATGCCATCCCGGATAACACGGGTTATATCACGGAAGGCCAGCTTTTCCTGCGTGCCGATACCGACACGGGCAAGGTCATCATCGACCCGTTCCGTTCCCTGTCCCGTCTGAAGCAGCTCGTCCAGAACAAGAAGACCCGCGAGGACCACTCCCAGGTCATGAACGCCTCCGTCCGTCTGTACGCGGACGCCCAGAACGCGAAGACCAAGCTGGAGAACGGTTTCGACCTCTCGGACTACGACATCCGCTGCCTCGACTACGCGAAGGACTACGCCCGCGAACTCCTCGCCATCGACGTGAACATCACCATCGAGGAGATGCTCAACACTGCCTGGAAGCTCTTCGCGAAGTACTTCACCCCGGCCGAGACCGGCATCAAGCAGGCCTTCGTGGACAAATACTGGAAGAATTAACGCCCTCTTATGGCTATCAAGTTTCAATACAATAAAACATCGCTGAACGACCTCGGCAAGCAACTCAAGGTCCGGCAGAAAGCGCTCCCCACGCTGCAGAACAAGGAGAGCGCCCTGCGCCTGGAGGTGCGGAAGGCCAAGGACGAGAGTGACCGTCTTATTGCCGACCTGGAAGCCGCCCTCGCGAAATACGACTATCTCGCCGCCCTCTGGAACGAGTTCGACCCGGGCCTGGTGGCCATCACGGACGTGGACCTGCACACGGTGAAGGTCGCGGGCGTGAAAACCCCCGGACTGGGTGAGATCCACTACGAGATCCGCCCGTTCAACGCCTTCGTCAAACCCGCCTGGTACGCCGACGGCGTGGCCATCCTGAAGGAGCTCTCCCGGCTCGGCATCGAGTCGGAAGTCTACCAGGAGAAGGCCCGCATCCTCGACTACCAGCGGAAGAAGACCACCCAGAAGGTCAACCTGTACGAGAAAGTCCAGATCCCGGGCTACCAGGAAGCCATCCGCAAGATCAAGCGGTACATGGAAGACGAGGAAAATCTCTCCAAGGCGTCCCAGAAGATCGTCAAGCAGCGCCACGCGGCAGAGGAAGAGGAGGCCTCCGAAGTATGATCGCTTCCATGACCAAATATTCCTTCATCCTGCTCAACGGTGAACAGGAAGGGTTGCTGGAGAAACTCCAGGAGACCGGTCTCGTGGACATCACCCGCAGCGTGAAGCCCGTGGATCCCGAATCCTACGAGATGGTCGGAGAAATCGACCTGATCAACGGTCTCGTTTCCGGCCTTGAGAAGATTGACATCCCCGAGGACATCCAGCCCGAAGCCATCGACGGCGACATCGTCCGCCTCGCCGGCGGCATGCTCATGCGCTATTCCGACGACAGCCTCGAGATCAAGAAGTTGAAGGATGAGATCGAGAAACTGAAGGTCTGGGGATCGTTCGACATGAATATCCTCCGCGCGCTCCGCGATGCGGGTGTTCCCATCCATTTCCACGTCCTGCAGAACAAGCGGTTCCAGCCGGAATGGCAGGAGGACTTCGCGATGACCGTCGTCCATACCGACAAGGACAGGACCTGGTTCGTCGTCGCCGGAAACGACACCCTGCCCGGGGAAGTTTCCGTTCCCGATGCCGATATCACCAGCAAGGAGAAGGAATTGGCGGAGAAGGAAATGCATTTCCAGACCGTCCTGCGCCGCATTGCCGGTGCCAAGGAACGCATCGCGGAGATGCAGCAGCGCCGTACCGACACCCTCTCCAAGCTGGATCTCCATTTGGCCAACGTCGCCGCCGTCCCCGCCGCCGAGAATACACTCGTCACGCTTGTGGGCTATGCGCCCACGGAGAAGGAGGAAGCGGTGACCGCCGCCATCGAAGAGACGGGCGTGTTCTACCTCAAGGACGCCGCCGGCGTGGAGGACAACCCGCCTATCAGCTTCAGAAACAACAAGTTCGTGAAGATGTTCGAGGTCCTGACCGACATGTACGGCCGCCCGGCCTACGACGGTTTCGACCCGACTCCCTTCATCGCCGTGTTCTTCCTGCTGTTCTTCGCCTTCTGCATGGGCGACGCCGGCTACGGCCTCATCATGATCGGCCTGGGCCTGCTGCTCAAGAAGGCGGACAGCTTCAAGTCGTTCTCCCCGCTCGTGGTCACCCTGGGCGTCGCGACGACCGTCATCGGCTTCCTGTTCCATACGTTCTTCTCGATGGACATCGCCACCTGGAAGATCTTCGAACCCATCAAGGGCATCTTCCTGCCCTCCAAGATCGCCGGGTATGACGGAACGATGGTGCTGGCCCTCATCGTGGGTATCTTGCACCTGTGCCTCGCGATGATCGTCAAGACATACAATGCCACCAAGGTGAAGGGCTTTGTGAACGCCCTTGGCACCTGGGGATGGACGCTGCTGATTGTCGGCGGAACCATCGTGGGCGCCCTCGCCCTCGTCGGCGTGCTGGACAAGGCCGCGACCAAATGGATCATCATCGCAATCGGCGTGCTCTCGGCCATCGGCATCTTCCTCCTGAACGACTTGCACCGCAATCCGCTCATCAACATCGGCGTAGGCCTCTGGGAGAGCTACAACACCGTTACCGGCCTCCTGGGCGACGTGCTCAGCTACCTGCGTCTGTACGCGCTCGGCCTCGCCGGCGCGATGCTGGGCAAGGCGTTCAACGACATCGGCCTGATGATCCTCGGCGACGGACATTCCATTCCCCTGTGGATCCCGTTCCTCCTGATCGTCCTGATCGGACATACCCTGAACATCGCGATGTGCGCCCTCGGCGCCTTCGTGCACCCGCTGCGACTGAACTTCCTCGAGTTCTTCAAGAACTCCGGCTACGAGGCCGCAGGACGCAACTATAACCCGTTAAAGAAACAATAAAACAAATAAAATCAATCAATTATGGAACTCATTTTAGGTTATCTCGGACTGGGACTCGTCCTCGCTCTCGCAGGTATCGGCTCCGCCTACGGAACCACCATCGCCGGTAACGCCGCCGAAGGCGCCCTCAAGAAGAAACCGGAAGCTTCCGGTAACTACATGGTGCTCTCCGCCCTCCCGGCCACCCAGGGTATCTACGGTTTCGTCGCCTTCTTCATGCTGCGTACGATGGAGAATCCGGCCGTCGTGTTCGGTGTGGGCCTCTCCGTGGGTCTCGTGTGCATGCTCTCCGCCATCCGTCAGGGCCAGGTTTGCGCCAACGGTATCGTGGGCATCTCCCAGGGTCACAACGTGTTCACCAACACCCTGATCTACGCCGCTCTCCCGGAATTCTACGCGATTCTGGGTCTCGTCGGCGCCCTGATGGTGTAATTTCCGCGAAGAATGTCATTTTCAAGCCGGTCCTTCCCGACTGGCTTGTTTTTTGAACGATTTTCGGGAAACGAATTTACGAGATGAAAAAAGTATTGCTCACCCTCGTTGTATTGGCCATCGGGATGACGGCCTTTGCCCAGTATGGTCCGGGCCGCCGTGGTGGCGGCCGCGACTTCGGACCCAGAAACAGTTTCAGCAGCCCTGGCCGCAGTTTCGGCGGTGGCTACGGATATTTTGATGAAGGCACGTTCGAGTTCGGTATGACGCTCAATCATTTCACCGGACGCAAGGATGTCTACCGCCCCGACCGGGTGGGTTTCTTCGGCGAATATCGGGTGTATATCGCCCCTAATGTCGACATGGGCGCTCAGCTCTCCACCACTTTCGGCAGAGGTGAGGTCACAAAGACCGTTCCCTATACCGTTACCGTTCCGGCTGCTGGTTCGACCCCGGAGAACCCTCAAACAGTTGAAACAACGGAATACAGGGAAGAAAACGTCAATGCCTTTTTCATCCAGGTGGCCCCGCTCGTGGTGACCGACATTAACCTGATGCCCTACAGCGGCTTCAATCCTTATGTCGGCATCGGCATCGGCCCCGGCTTCGGATATGAACGGGACAAGGGTGAACGTCACGGCGCCTGGACCCAGGCTCTCGTGATCAGTCCGCGCATCGGCGTCGAACTGTTCGAGCGCCTGCGGATGTCCTTCCAGTATCAGGGTTATCTGAGCGGAGGCAGCACGTTCTCCCATGTCTCCTTCGGCCTTAGCTGGTGCTTCCCGGAGATGATGGGGATGGGACCTCGGAGATAACTCCCATGTCCTTCGACAAGAAAAAGGAAGCCGGCATTCCGGCGACCGTCTTTTCAGCAGAGACGATGCTCGGCACCATTGAGGCGCTGGGCATCGTTCCTTTTTTCGAAAACCCCATTCCGGGCTATTCCATCGAGGAATTGACCCCGAAGGAACACTGGTTCGACGGGCAGGATAATCTGTGCCTCACCCCGTGGGACTGGAAGATTCCCTGCGTCCAGAGCGGTGACATCGCCTACGGCAAGTACCTCTGGGGCGGCAAGGCGGCCTTCGCGACCGTGGAATGGTACAGTGAACTGCTGAACTGGCGGCGAAGCCTGGAGAAATATCAGCCTACGGAGGACCAGCGGCGGATCCTGGAGTACCTGGAGGAGCACGGCTCCATCGGCATCAAGGAAATCCGCGCCCTGCTGGGCATCAAGAAAAGCGCCGCCGATGCGCTGATCACCAAGCTGCAGATGCAGTGCCGCGTGGTCACCGGCGACATCACCCGCGTCTACCGCGGCCCCGACCTCCACTACAATGGCTGGCAGCTCTCCTCTTTCTGCACCCCGGAATCCCTCTTTTGTGTCGATGCCCTCCCCGGCCCCGGCGGTTTCCCCTTCGGCGAAGCCCGCACGCTGGAAGTGGACCACTCCCCCGACGAATCACTCGCAAGGCTCACGGAGCACATCCGTTCCATCGCCCCCGGCGCCACGGAAAAACAAATCCTCAAGATGCTGGCATAAAACGAAGAAGTCCCGTTCTATCGAGCGGGACTTCTTGTAACCTTTTGAGTCGCAAAGACTTATTTCTTGCGGTTCTTGTATCTCTGGTAGAACATATCGACGCGACCGGCGGTGTCCACGAGCTTCACCTTGCCCGTATAGAACGGGTGGGAAGTGTTGGAAATCTCCAGCTTCACCAGCGGGTACTCGACGCCTTCGACCTCGATGGTCTCCTTGGACGGGGCGCAGGACCGGGTGACGAAGATGGTGTCATTCGACATATCCTTGAAAGCTACAAGA
>JAFYTP010000075.1 GCA_017558775.1 Bacteroidales bacterium
CAATGACAAGGACGAGAACGGCAACCAGCTGTTCTGCAACCGTCTCGGCGAGTTCGCCAATGCTGACGAATCCAAGTCCGTCCTGTTCCGCTTCTCCAACGACGGTGACGCCGACGGACAGCTGTGCCTGAACGCCGGCGCCCTCGGACTGGGACAGGCGCAGGTGAAAAAGGACGGTCAGCCGTATGTCTGGCCCACCGGAGAGTGGGTGGTCCTGACCCTCGTCAGCGACGGCTCCAAGCTCTCCGTCTATGACGACGAGGAACTGGTCGCCTCTTACGATGTCAATCCGGGAAGCTCCTGGAATTTCTCCCGCTTCGACCTCTCCATGACCTGGGATGACGGCAGCAACTGGCCGCTCAGGCAGGCCTTCGACGGCTACACCGCCTTCGCCCGTGTGTGGAGCCGCGCCCTCAGCGTGGAGGACATCGCAGCCTCCCTGTGTGAGGTGCCCGCCGCTAAAGCCGAAGGTCTCGAGATGAACTGGGTCTTCGACGGCGCCGAGGACAAGTACGTCGCCAACAAGGTCGAGAAGAACGAAGCCTATGCCCTCGACTTCACCGACTGCTGGGACGGCAACGGCACCCGCAAGGACAACGGCGACGCCGCCGCTGCCGCGTGGAAGACCCTCTCCGAGGCTGGTATGGAAGGCATCTGCATCAAGAAGTAGGCTTCTATTCATGCACCAGGCAGGAGGCCCGTCCGGACCTCCTGCTTTGTTTTTACGGCCGATTTTCGTACTTTTGGGTACTGATAATTCATGATTCCATGCGAAGATTCCTGACCGCCGCTTTCCTGCTGCTGAGCCTCGCGCTGCAAGCGCAGGAGGAGTATGTCAACCCCTTCATCGGCACGAGCAATTTCGGCGCCTGCAACCCCGGCGCCGTGACGCCGAACGGGCTGATGAGCGTTTCCCCTTTCAATGTGATGGGCTCCACCCTCAACACCTGGGACAAGGACAGCCGCTGGTGGTCCACGCCGTATGTGGAAGAGAACAGCTATTTCACGGGTTATGCCCATGTCACCCTCTCCGGCGTCGGCTGCCCGGAGCTAGGTTCCGTCCTGACAATGCCCACCACAGGGCCCCTGGAGGTCGATTATCACGCCTACGGTAGCGAATACTCCGAGGAGAAAGCTACGCCGGGATACTACTCCAACCTGCTCGCCAGCGGCATCCTGACGGAAGTGACGGCGACCACTCGGACATCGTTGGAACGGTATACTTTTCCGGGTGGCGCAGGGAATATTTTGGTCAACCTGGGAGAAGGTTTGACCAACGAGTCGGGCGCCACCGTCCGGCGGGTTTCCCCGTCTGAAATCGAGGGATCCAAGCTGATGGGCACATTCTGCTATAACCGGAACGCGGTATTCCCGATGTATTTCGTCCTTAGGGTGAGCAAGGCGCCGGACCGGAGCGGGTATTGGAAAAAACAGCGGCCGATGACGGCCGAAGCAGCCTGGGATGCCGATGCGGGGCGCTATAAACTGTACGAGACCTACGGACGAGAACTATCCGGCGACGATATCGGTTATTGGTTCCGGTATGAGAATCTGGCCGAAGGGGAACAGGTGATGGTGCAGGTGGGCGTGTCTTTCGTGAGCATCGACAATGCCCGCGAGAATCTGGAGGCGGAACAGCCTGGATTTGACTTTGCGGCGGTTCAGCGTGCTGCGGAAGATGCCTGGCGGGAGCAGTTTGGCCGTGTTCGCGTGACCGGCGGAACCGAGGAGCAGAAGACGGTGTTCTATACCGCCCTCTATCACGCGCTCGTCCATCCAAACATCCTGGAAGATGTGAACGGCGAGTATCCGCTGATGGAGTTCGGGAATCCGGAGGCCGTGAATATCAACAAGATTGCAACCGGGCGCAACGGGCAGTCGCAACTGAAGATGCGCTCCCGCGGCGTGGGCCGCGTACCCGATGGACAGCACCGCTATACGGTGTTCTCCTTATGGGATACATGCAGGAATCTTCACCAGCTGCTTACGCTGATTTATCCCGAGAAGCAGATCGACATGGCCCGTTCCGTGGTCAATATGTACCGCGAATGGGGCTGGATGCCCAAATGGGAGCTCTACGGCCGTGAAACCTTCACAATGGAAGGCGACCCGGCCATCCCGATGCTCACCGACACGTACCTGAAGGGCCTGACGGACTTTGACATCGACAGCGCCTATAAGGCATTCCTCAAATCCGCCGACACCCCGAGCGCCCAGAACAAGATGCGGCCGGACGTAGACCCGTACATCGACCGAGGCTATATCCCCTTAGGCTGGTTCGCGCAGGATTTCTCCGGGGACAACTCCGTGTCGCATGCCCTCGAGTATTACATGGCCGATGCGGCCCTTGCCCGCCTGGCCACGGCTCTCGGGCATCCCGAGGATGCCGCCAAGTTCCGTCAGCGTTCATTGGGCTACAAGAACTACTGGTCTGCCGAATATGGCTGTCTGCGACCGCTTCAGAAAGACGGCACGTTCCTCACGCCGTTCAATCCCCGTCAGGGTGAAAACTTCGAGGCCGTGCCCGGCTTCCACGAAGGCAGTGCCTGGAACTACACCTTCTATGTCCCGCACGACGTAGACGGCCTGATCCGCCTTGCAGGCGGCTCCAAGGCCTTTGTCATGAGCCTCAACCGGGTGTTCGACGAAGGTCTGTACGACCCTGCAAATGAGCCGGATATCGCTTACCCGTACCTGTACAGTCGCGTGAAGGGCGAAGCCTGGCGTACCTGGAGCACGGTGCACGACCTACTGGCCAAGCACTATCATAATGCCCCGAACGGCATCCCCGGCAATGACGACACCGGCACGATGTCGGCCTGGGCCGTCTTCTCGATGATGGGCTTCTACCCCGACTGCCCGGGCGACCCCTCCTACACCCTCACCCTCCCGGTCTTCGACCGCATCGACATCGACCTCTCCTCCGGCAAGACCCTGACCATCCTCAAATCCCCCAAGGCCAAACCCACCAAAGGCACCACCGTCAAACTCGGCTCCCGCAAACTCTCCACCACCCGCATCTCCCACGACACCCTCGTGAACGCCGGCACTATCAAGTGGCAGTAGTTATGTTCTGGAGAATTTGACGATTTCAATATCTCTCCCGAGCGCATTCAGCAGGCGGCAATAGGCCCCGATGCTGGGAAGGATATTTCCATGCTCCACTTTTGAGATATAGCTTTTGGAGGTTCCGACACGCCGGGCCAGTTCCAGTTGCGTAACCTTGGCTTCCCTCCGAGTATCGCGAAGTGCTTGACCGAAGTAGAAAGAATATGCCTCTTCTTCAAACCTGGTTCGCTCCGGCGATCCGGGTTTTCCATATTTCGAGTCCAGCACAGCATCATAACTGCGCACCCGGTAATCATTAACGTGTTCTTCCATCATATTCCTTCTTTATCCGTTTTGCCTTTTCAATCTCCTTCTTGGGCGTCTTCTGCCCTTTCTTCTGAAAGCCATTGAACAAGACGACAATATCGTTACCATCAAAGATGAAGAATGTCCGATAGATATTCCCTTCAAATTCAGTCCTAAGTTCGAACAAACCCTCTTCTATCTACTTCATATGTTTGGACGGCAAACGGTCCATTGTCCGTAACAGGGCCAATCCATAATCAATCTTCTGTACAACCCGTTCAGGCAAGCTCCCGATAAAAGCTTCGAAATAGCCTCCGAATGTGACAATCTTTCTGTTTGCCATGGCAAAAATAGCAAAAGTTATCAGATATTGCAACTTTTCAAGATTTCAAACTAGAATAATCTTCTATCCGACTAGATAGACAATCGTCCAGGAGTTCGGCAAATAGGCTTCGAGAATACAGGATTCCAGCGTTAGAGAAGAGGGCGTTCGCTTCATCCGTGGGGAGGAAGAATCCTCCTTCTGCGGTAAAGACGTAAATATCAAAAGCGTAGAAGTCTTTCCCTTCCGGGCCGTCGGTGATGCCACCGCAGACGGCAATTGAGGTCATTTCCGGGCGAGAGAGACGAACAAGGTTGAAGATGTGGTAGATCTTCTCGTAGCAGCTTTCCAAGGGGGTGGTGCGCCCGGCAGGGCGGACATCCAAATCATCGCACAAAAAGGCGGCAGGTTCAAATTGGATCATAGTTTCTTTTGTTTTCCGCAAAGTTCGGGAAGGGAAAGGAAGGAGACGGTATGATTGCAAGGCTTGCAATGTCGGATTTCCTGCAAGGCTTGCAGACTTTTTGAGGACGGACCGCGAAAAATGCGTATCTTCGTAGGTATGATTGGGCTTGAGGCGAAGATATGGCTTCGGCATTGTCTGGAGGGCGGAATGCTGGAAGACCCGGCCGTGGATTATCTGGCCGGGCGGGTGGACGAGATGGATGCGGCGGCCTTGCTGGAGGCGATGAGCCTCATCCGGAAGCGGCTTTCGGAATTGGACGTACTGGAGGGGATGGACGATGGAGAAAGGATCCTCGTGACCAAGGACTACCGGATCATCCTTCCCGACCGGTTCGACACGGAAATCCGGATGCGTCCCCTCGTGAAGACGGTCTTCCTGCTGTTTCTCCGGCATCCGGAAGGCCTCCGATTCGGGGACCTGCAGGACTATCGGGCGGAGTTAATGGACCTATACCAGGGCATCACCCGGCGGGCCAGCGGACCGGAAATGGAGCGCAGCATCGACCGGCTCATCGACCCCAAGGACAACTCCATCCACGAGAAGGCGGCGAACCTGGCGGCCGCCCTCGCCCGGTACTTCCGGCCCGAGTCTCTGCCGGCATACAAGCTTACCGGGAAGGCCGGAGCCCCGAAACGCATCCGGCTGGACCGCAGGCTCGTTGAATGGGAACGATAACCACATGATATGAAACCACAAGCACTGTTTCTGTTTTTTTTGACCTTGGTCGCCTGCTCGCCTAAGCAGGATAAAACGACGAAACTCTATACAGATCGTCCTCCGGTCGAGGAACGCGCGTTTGTCTCGCATGCCATCGATTCCGTGACGGAGGCCGTCGTCGCGCAGATCACGCATCCCAAAATCGCGGAAATGTTCCGGAAATGCTTCCCGAACACCCTGGACACCACCGTCCATTATTCCGAGGATGAGGACGGCCAGCCCGACACCTATGTCTATACCGGCGACATTCCGGCGATGTGGCTCCGGGACTCTGGCGCCCAGGTCTGGCCCTATGTGGATTATGCCGATAAGGACGAAGACCTCCGTAAGATGATTGCCGGCGTCATCAACCGCCAGTTCAAGTGCATCCTCATCGACCCGTACGCGAACGCCTTCAATGTCGAACCCGTCGGTCCGGCCGATGATACCGATCTCCCGAAGACCAGCCCGTACGTGTTCGAGCGCAAATGGGAGATTGACTCGCATTGTTATCCGGTGCGCCTTGCTTATGCTTATTGGAAGAAGACTGGAGACACCTCCGTCTTCGGTGAACGCTGGCTGCAAGTGGCGAAAACCATCCTTGCCACCTTCAAGGAGCAGCAGCGGAAGAAAGGTCACGGCAGTTACACGTTCTTGCGCGTGACCGACCGCCAGTTGGACACCAAGTGCGTGGTGGGCCGGGGCAATCCGGTGAAACCCGTCGGCCTCATCGCATCGGCCTTCCGCCCGTCCGACGACGCCACCACCTTCGAGTTCCACATCCCCTCCAACTTTATGGCCGTCATGACGTTACGGAAGATGGCGGAGATTTTGACGGTCGTCAACGACGAGCCGGAACTCGCCGAAGAATGCCTCCGCCTCGCCGAGGAAGTGGACGAGGCTCTGCACTTGTATGCCGTCACACAGGTCGAATGTTCCGGTCCGTTCTATGTATATGAGGTCGATGGATTCGGCTCCCAACAGATTATGGACGATGCCAATGTCCCCTCCCTCCTGTCCCTGGGCTACCTGGATCCGGAGATGTTCAATGATCCCGTTTACCTGAACACCCGCAGGATGGTCTGGAGTACGAGCAACCCCTATTTCTTTGATGGGAAGGCCGGAGCGGGCATCGGAGGGCCCCACATCGGCACGGAGAACATTTGGCCGATGTCCATTATGATGAAGGCCTTCACGGCGCAGAGCGACGGTGAAATCTCCAGCTGCATCTATCAGCTGATCAACACCGACGCCGGCACCGGCTTCATGCACGAGTCCTTCCAGAAGGACGATGCCGACGACTACACCCGTCCCTGGTTCGCCTGGGCGAACACCCTGTTCGGCGAACTTATCGTCAAACTCGTGAACGACGGGAAACTCGATCTCCTCAACAGTCTGCCCGAATGAAAAAATTACTGATACTCACCGCCTTCCTTGTGGCTGCATGCACAAATCAAAGCCGCGAAGGACTTGTCAACAACCCCGTGGATTACGTGTCCACCCTCGTGGGCACCCAGTCCGATTTCACCCTTTCCACAGGCAACACCTATCCCGCCATCGCCCTGCCCTGGGGCATGAATTTCTGGAGCCCGCAGACGGGCGAGAACGGGGACGGATGGGCCTATACCTACGACGCCCATCACATCCGGGGCTTCAAGCAGACGCACCAGCCATCACCGTGGATCAATGACTACGGCGCCTTCTCCCTGATGCCGGTACGGGATGCCTCCAAGCCCGGCGAGGATGAGCGTGCCAGCATCTTCTCCCACCAGAGCGAGATCGCAAAGCCTTATTACTACAGCGTTTACCTCGCGGACCACGACATCAAGACCGAAATCACCCCGACCGAACGGGCGGCCGTGATGCGCTTCACTTTCCCGGACAGCGAGACTTCCGGCGTGGTCATCGATGCATACAAAGGCGGTTCTTACGTGAAGGTCCTCAAGGACAATCACACCGTCGTCGGCTACTGCACCAACAACCACGGCGGCGTGGTGGGAGACTTCAAGAACTGGTTCATCGTCCGGTTCGACAAGGAAATCGCGTCCTTCGACATTTACAACGGCAGTGCGCTGGAGTACCCGGAAGACCGTCCCCGCGAGCACGCGATCGCCGTCGTGAAATTCGCCACCGTCCGGGGGGAGAAGGTCCATGCCCGCGTGGCCTCCTCCTTCGTCTCCGCCGAGCAAGCCGAGCGCAACCTCGCCGAGGTGGGCGACCGCTCCTTCGATGAGGTTTGTGTCGATGCCAAAGCCCGCTGGAACGACATCCTGGGCCGGATCGCCGTCAGCGGCGGCACCGTCGACCAGTATCGGACCTTCTACTCCTGCCTGTACCGCAGCGTCCTGTTCCCCAGGAAGTTGTATGAAATCGACGCCAACGGGGAGCCGGTCCATTACAGCCCCTACAACGGCAAGGTCGAGAAAGGTTACCTTTACACCGACTCCGGCTTCTGGGACACCTTCCGCGCCCTGTTCCCGCTGCTGAACCTGGTCTATCCCGATGTCAATGCCGAGATCCAGGCCGGTTATGCCAATGTCGCCCGCGAGAACGACTTCCTGCCGGAATGGGCATCCCCGGGCCACCGCGGCTGCATGGTGGGTAACAACTCTGCTTCGGTCGTGGCCGATGCTGTCGTGAAGGGTGTGAATACCAAGGACTTGGAAATCCTGTACAACTGTATCCAATACGGGACGGAGAACGTCCACCCGACCGTCAGTTCCACCGGACGCCTGGGACACGAATATTATAACACCCTGGGCTATGTTCCTTGCGATGTGGGCATTAACGAAAGTGCCGCCCGCACCCTGGAATACGCTTATGACGACTGGTGCATCCTCCAGCTCGCGAAGATCCTCGGCCGCCCGCAGGAGGAACTGGACGAATGGGCCGCCCGTGCCAACAATTGGAAAAACATCTATAGTGCTGAGGACCGCTTGATGCGCGGCCGGAATGCCGACGGCACCTTCCAGAGCCCCTTCAGCCCCTACAAATGGGGTGGTGACTTTACCGAAGGCAATGCCTGGCACTACACCTGGTCCGTCTTCCACGATGTCCAGGGCCTGGTCGATGCCATGGGCGGCGAGGCCTCGTTCGTCGAGATGCTCGATTCCGTCTTCGTGGTTCCGCCCATTTATGACGACAGTTACTACGGCGGCCGCATCCACGAGATCGCCGAGATGCAGGTGGCCGATATGGGCAATTACGCCCATGGCAACCAGCCGGCACAGCACATGCTCTACCTCTATGATTGGTCCGGACAGCCCTGGAAGGGCCAGCAGCACATCCGGGAGACGATGGGCCGCCTGTACCGCGCCACGCCGGACGGCTACTGCGGCGACGAGGACAACGGCCAGACATCGGCCTGGTACGTCTTCTCCGCCCTGGGTTTCTATCCCGTCTGCCCCGCCAGCACGCAGTATGCGCTGGGCACTCCGCTATTCAAGAAGGCGGTCGTGACGCGCCCGGACGGCGTGCAGTTCACCATCGACGCTCCGGACAACAGTGCCGATGCCTTCTACGTACAGTCGCTCCGGCTGAACGGGAAGGATTGGACGCATAACTATGTGGAACACGGCGACTTGGTCAAGGGCGCCAAGCTCCGCTTCAGCATGGGCACGGAACCGGCCAAGGACCGTGGAACGCAGGCCGAAGACAAACCTTATTCATTCAGTCAGGAATAATATGAAGATCTATGGAAAACCGCTCCCGGGCATGCCCTGGGAGGAGAAACCGGCAGGATGCAAGGACGTCCTGTGGCGTTATTCGAAGAATCCCGTGATTCCGAGAGACTTGCTCCCGGACAGCAACAGCATATTCAACAGCGCGGTGGTCCCGTTCAAGGACGGTTTCGCCGGGGTGTTCCGCTGCGACGACAAGAACCGGCGGATGACCCTGCACGTGGGCTTCTCTAAGGACGGAATCAAGTGGGACATCAGGCCGGAGACCCTCAAGTTCTCCTGCGACATTCCCGAGGTGGCCGAATGGGTCTACGGGTATGACCCGCGGGTGGCGGAAATCGACGGCCGCTACTACGTGACTTGGTGTAACGGCTATCATGGCCCCACCATCGGCGTGGCCTGGACCGACGATTTTGAGACCTTCCATCAGGTCGAGAACGCTTTCTTGCCGTATAACCGCAACGGCGTGCTGTTCCCGCGGAAAATCAACGGCCGGTTTGCGATGCTGTCCCGCCCGTCCGACACGGGTCACACCGCCTTCGGCGACATTTTCTACAGCGAATCCCCGGACCTGGAGTTCTGGGGGCACCATCGACATGTCATGGCGCCGGCGCCCTTCGAGGTCAGCGCTTGGCAGTGCATGAAGATAGGCGCGGGCCCTGTGCCCATCGAGACATCCGAAGGCTGGCTGCTCATCTATCACGGCGTCCTCCGCTCCTGCAACGGCTATGTCTATGCGTTCGGCAGTGCCCTGTTGGACCTCAACGAGCCCTGGAAGGTCCTCGCCCGCAGCGGACAATACCTCATCAGCCCGCGGGAAATCTACGAACTGACGGGCGACGTACCGGATGTGACTTTCCCTTGCGCCTCCCTGTACGACCCGGAGACCGGCCGTATCGCTGTGTACTATGGTTGTGCCGATACCGTCACCGGCCTCGCGTTCG
Source organism: Bacteroidales bacterium (assembly GCA_017558775.1). Classification (GTDB taxonomy): domain Bacteria; phylum Bacteroidota; class Bacteroidia; order Bacteroidales; family UBA932; genus Cryptobacteroides. The sequence goes on from JAFYTP010000075.1 coordinate 9,463, forward strand.
GCTACATCCCTGAAATCATCGACTTTACCAAACGCACCAATATCCTGTAAATGCTCACAGCACTCCTCGCCCTAGCCCTTCAGGCTCTCCCGCTCCCCCGGATGGTGGACATCCCGGCGGGAACCTTCTGGATGGGAACTGACAACCCTCCCATGGAAGACTGGGACGAAGCTCCGCGGAGGGAGGTGAAGGTCGATGCGTTCCGCATGAGCGCAACGGAGATAACGAACGCGCAGTACGAGGCGTTTGACCCGACGCACAAGCGGGGCGAGCAAGGCTTTTCCACCGAGGACGACGAGGCTGTGATCATGGTGTCCTGGGACGATGCCAGGGCCTACTGTCGATGGCTCTCCGAGCAGACCGGGAAACATTACCGCCTGCCCACCGAAGCGGAGTGGGAGTATGCCTGCCGGGCTGGAACCACGACGGCCTACAACACCGGCGACACCTTCCCGGAAAACCAGTGGAAGGTGCAGAAGAACACCCGCGACAAAGAGTACGTATCCCTGCAAGTAGCTCAATTCGAGCCTAATGCGTGGGGGCTGTATGATATGCACGGGAATGTGGAAGAGTGGTGCAACGATTACTATGGGGACACGGATTTCCGTTCCGTCCGCGGCGGAAGCCACAACACACCGGTTCGGTACCTGCGCAGTGCCAACCGAAGCGCTTCCGTGCCCGAAGACCGCTCCGTCCTGCTGGGATTCCGCGTGGTGGAGCACCCCCGGGAAACAATTCGAGTCTGCGGAGGGCTTGCCAGACATCAGCCCGCTTGGGCAAAGATGGCCAAACGCATCCGGAAACCGGTCTTCCTGGAGCCCATTCCCTACATCCTTCCCCCGACGGACAGTCTGACGCCTTTCTATGCCCATAACCACCAGCCTGCCGTCGCCTGGACCGGAGAAGGAAACACTCGCTCCCTCGACTTGCTCGCCATCTGGTTCTCTACGGATGCCGAAGCCGGACGGGAGATGGTCGTCCTGCAGTCCCGCTTCAAGAATGGACAATGGGAACCAGCGACACTATTCTACAAAGTTCCGGACCGGAACATGACAGGAAGCGCCCTGCTTACCCTGAAGGATGGAAGACTGCTTCATTTCAACGGCATCAGCGATGCCGGCGAGTGGAAAGATCTCGCCCTGGGCATGCGGGAAAGCACAGACGGAGGCTGGCATTGGTCCCCTACCGAACTCATCGAACCGGAACACCGGGTCCGCCACCAGGTAATCGCCGGGCCCATCGTCACGAAGGACGGACGTATCCTGCTTTGCTGCGACGCCGGACCGGACGGCGAGGCGGGAACCGCCTTGCACGTGTCCAAGGACGGCGGGAAGACCTGGGAGGACACCGGCGGCAAGATTGCCGGCATCCACGCGGGCATCGTGGAGCGCAAGGACGGCTCCCTGATGGCCTTCGGGCGGGGCAATGCCATCGACGGTCACATGCCTTGCAGCATTTCCTATGACGGCGGGTACACATGGACCTATACCGCCACGGAGTTCCCGCCCATCGGCAGCGGCCAGCGACTGGTGCTCAAGCGGTTGCAGGAAGGGCCGATCATGTTGTGCTCCTTCGGGGAAAACGGCCTGTTCGTGGCACTCAGCTACGACGAAGGCGCCACCTGGCCCGTGAAGAAACTCCTCACGGACGGAAAGACGCGCGTGCTGGACGGCGGTGCCTGGACCGGCACTTTCACGATGGACGCGACCCACGCCGAGCCTAAGGGCTACCTCGCTTGCACCCAGACTCCCGACGGGATGATCCACCTCCTCTCCAGCCGGGTCCACTACCGCTTCAACCTGAAGTGGATTGTACAATAATCCCCTTGCAAAGCCGGTCGAATCTTCGTAAATTTACACGATTAACCGCATCGACATGAGATTTCATACCTTATTTCTCGCCGCGGCGGCCGCTTTCCTGACCGTCGGCTGCACAAAAACCTCTACTGAAGACTATGCTTCCTTCGTGAACCCGAAAATCGGCACCGGCGGCCACGGCCACGTGTTCGTGGGCGCGAACGTACCCTTCGGTTTCGTCCAGCTCGGCCCCACCAGCATCCCGGAGGACTGGGACTGGTGCTCCGGCTACCACGACAGCGACCGGACCGTCATCGGCTTCAGCCATACGCACCTCAGCGGCACCGGCATCGGTGACCTGTTCGACGTCACGGTGATGCCCACGACCGAGCGCACGACGCCCGGCCGCGGCACGGAAGACCAGCCCGGCATCGGCGCATGGTCCTATGCGGACCGGACGAAGGAAATCGCCGAACCCGGCTATTATAGCGTTCCGCTGGAGCGCTACAACATCGTCGCGGAATTGACCGCCACCGCCCGCGTGGGCATGCACCGCTATACCTTCCCGGCTTCCGAGGACGCTTACCTGCTCTTCGACCTGGAGAACGGCGGTTGCTGGGACAGCGTGCGCGACGCCGGCTTCGAGGTCGAGAAGGATGAGAACGGCCGCATCAAGGCCCTCGGCGGCTACCGCTTCTCCCACGGCTGGGCGGACAACCAGAAAATCTTCTTCTGGGCCGAATTCTCCCGCCCGGCGGAGGACTTCACCGTCGTCGAGAATCCCGCCAACGACAATCCCGTGCGCAAACCTGTCTATGGCTACTATTCCCTGGGCAGCACCCAGGAAGGCGAGCAGGTGCTCGTAAAGGTCGCCCTCTCCCCCGTTTCCATCGACGGTGCCAAGGCCAACATGGCCGCGGAACTGCCCGGCTGGGACTTCGAGGCCGTGAAGGCCGATGCCCGCAAGGCCTGGAACGAGGAGCTGAGCAAGGTCGATGTCACCTGCAGCGACCCCGACACCAAGACCGTCTTCTACACCGCCCTCTACCACACGATGATCGCCCCGTCCGTCTTCAATGACGTGGACGGCCAGTACCGCGGTTCCGACGACGTCGTCCGCCAGGGCAACTTCCAGAACTACACCACCTTCTCCCTGTGGGACACCTACCGCGCCCAGATGCCGCTGATGACGATTCTCCACGCGGACCGCTGCAATGACATCACCGCTACCTTCTACCACATCTACGAGGAGCAGGGCGACCTGCCGGTCTGGCACCTGATGGGCTGCGAGACCGACTGCATGGTCGGCAACCCGGGCCTCATCGCCTTCGCCGACAACATCGTCAAGGGCTTCCAGGCCGGTCTCTCCAAGGAGCAGCTGATCACCGCGATGACCAAGACCGCCACCACGCCCGACCGCGGCCAGGACTTCCGCATGGAATACGGCTACATCCCCGCCGACCTGTATGACGAATCCGTCGCCGTCGACATGGAATACGCCGTTGCCGATGGTGCCCTGGCCAATGCCGCCGCCTTCCTGGGCGACGAGGCCACCGCCGCCGAATACCTTGAGCGCAGCCACTCTTACCGCCATTTCTGGGATCCGGACCTGCAGTTCATGCGCGGCCGCAAGGTCGATGGCAGCTTCACCGAACCCTTCGACCCGATCTACTCCAACCACCGGGTCTCCGAATACACCGAGGGTACCGCCTGGCAGTACATCTGGCTCGTCCCGCAGGATGTCGACGGTCTCGTGGACCTGTTCGGCTCCCGCGAAGCCACGGTCGCCAAACTGGACGGCCTGTTCGAGGCGCCGGACCACATTGAGGGCGAGAACGCTTCCGCCGATATTTCCGGCCTCATCGGCCAGTATGCCCACGGCAACGAGCCCGGGCACCACACCATCTACCTGTACTCGATGCTCAACGAGCCCGACAAGGCCGCCGACCGTCTCCGTCAGGTCTATAAGGAAATGTATTTCAACGATGTGGAAGGCCTCGCCGGCAATGAGGATGTAGGTCAGATGAGCGCCTGGTACGTGCTATCCAGCTTCGGTTTCTATCAGGTGGAGCCCGCGAATCCGCGCTTCTGGTTCGGCGCGCCGAACCTGGAGAAAGCGGTCGTGAAGGTCGCCGGCGGCGACTTCACCATCACCGCCAATGGCCTCTCCGCCGAGAACCGCTACATCCGCGGCGTCAAGCTCAACGGCCAGCCCTACGATCTCCCGTACATCGAGTACAAGGATATCGTGAAGGGCGGGACCCTCGAATTCACCATGGGCAAATAACAAAACACTGATACAATGGGAAACTACTCCAATGATTCCAGAATCGTCCTCACCCTGGACGCCGGCGGCACCAACATGGTGTTCGGCGCCATGCGGGGCGAAGAGTACGTGGGCTCACCCATCACCCTCCCGTCCAACGCCAACGACCTGGACCTGTGCCTGAAGACGATGGTCCTCGGGTTTGAGTCCGTGATGAATACCCTGGCGGAGAAGCCGGTCGCCATCAGCTTCGCCTTCCCGGGCCCGGCCGACTATCCGAACGGTATCATCGGCGGTTACCTGCCGAATTTCCCGTCCTTCCGCGACGGGGTGGCGCTGGGTCCGTTCTTGCAGGATAAGTTCGGCGTTCCCGTGTACATCAACAACGACGGCGACCTGTACGCCTTCGGCGAGGCGCTCGGCGGCGTGTTGCCGGAGGTCAATGAGAAGCTGGCGGCACTCGGCAGCGCCAAGCGCTACCACAACCTTATTGGCTATACCTTCGGCACGGGTTTCGGCATCGGCTGTGTCATCAACGGGCAGCTGAACCGCGGCGACAACTCCTGCGTGGAGACTTATTGCCTACCGCACAGCCGCATCCATGATGTCATCGTGGAGGACGGCGTGGCTATCCGGGCCGTCAAGCGCGTCTATTGGGAGCGCTCCGGCGACAGCGATCCGTACCTGACGCCGAAGGACATCTTTGACATCGCCGAGGGCACCCGTCCCGGCAACCAGGAGGCCGCCGTGGCCGCCTTCTCCGAGATGGGCACTGTGGCGGGCAACGCGATGGCCCTGGCCGCACAGCTCATGGACGGTCTCATCGTCATCGGCGGCGGCATCACCGCATCGAAGAAGTACTTTATGCCCAGCCTGCTGGAAGCCCTCCGCGGGACGGTCCGCACCCTTTCCGGCGATACCCTCGCCAAGGTCCAGATGAAGGTCTACAACCTGGACGACGAGGCCGAATTCGCCGCCTTCGCCAAGGGCAGCGCCCGCGAGCTGAAGGTCTATGGATCAGAGAGAACCGTCACTTACGATCCGCAGAAGCGTATCGGTGTGATGATCTCCAAGGTCGGTGCTTCCAAGGCTATTTCTATCGGTGCGTATGACTTTGCACTGGCGCAGTTAGATGCTTAACACCATTAGGAGTCGGTGTGTTGTTTTCAAACCTATGCCACCCTCGGCATATAAGAGGGAGGGGCCCATCGAAGAAGGGAGGGACCGCGTAGCGGGGGTTTGAAAACAACATACCGACTCCCATCATATCTCTCATATATAGCATATAGAATGTATCCATTGAAATTTGAACCTTTTTTGAGGACGATGGTATGGGGCGGGGAGAAGATTGCCTCATACAAGGGAATTAAAACAGATATCGAGCGTATCGGCGAGAGCTGGGAGCTGTCCGGGGTGCCGGAGCATCAGACGGCGGTGGCGAACGGGGCGTTGCGGGGAAAGACGATTACCGATATTGTGAAAGAGTATAAGGGCAGGCTCGTGGGAGAGCATGTGTATGCCCGGAACGGGGATGAGTTCCCGCTTTTGATCAAGTTCATCGACGCGCTCTCTGACCTTTCCATCCAGGTGCATCCGGATGATGCGATGGCGATGAGAAGACATGGGCAGCGGAACGGGAAGACCGAGATGTGGTATGTCGTGGCGGCCGATCCTGGGGCTTGTCTCTATTCGGGAATGAAGGTGGAAATCACACCTGAGGAGTATGAGCGGCGGGTGGCTGATGGAAGCATCACCGATGTGCTGGTGCGGCATGACGTACATCCGGGCGATGTGTTCTTCCTGCCGGCCGGGCGTATCCACGCCATCTGCAGCGGGTGCTTCATCGCTGAGATTCAGCAGACTTCCGACCTTACTTATCGCATCTTTGACTATGGCCGTCTGGGCCTGGACGGGAAGCCCCGCGAACTCCATACGGAGCTGGCAAAAGAAGCCATCGACTTCAAGGTCTATCCGGACTACCGGGTTCCCTATACGCCCGTCAAGGACGGGGAAAACGAAGTGGTCAGCTGCAAGTACTTCACCACCAGCATCTATGACCTGGACCATACGGTCCGCAAGGACCTCTCGGACATCGACTCCTTCCTCGTGGTCATGTGCCTTTCCGGCAGCGGCACCCTCACGGACTCCGAGCCCGTCTTTGACGAAGAAGGCCATCGCGGCCCCACCAAGGGCCACCGCACCACCCTCCACCAGGGCGAAACGGTCCTCATCCCCGCCTCCTCCGTCGGCGTCACCTTCACCCCCGCCGAGGGCGGTATGAAACTCCTCACCAGCTATATCAAGTAGCTGATTGCTAGCATATTAACGATACAGAGGTGCACCGTTTGGTGCACCTCTGTACATTTAAAAGACTGTGCCTCAGACTGTTACTCCAGGCCGCGGGAGCGGAGGAGGGCGGCGGGATCCGGGTCCGCGCCGCGGAAGGCGCGGAAGAGGGTCATGGGTTCTTCGGAGCCGCCGCGCTCGAGGAAGGTCTGGCGGAAGGCCTTGGCGGTGGCGGGGTTGAAGACGCCATCGGCCTTGAACTTCTCCCAGGCGTCCACATCCAGGACCTCGGACCACAGGTAGCTGTAGTAGCCGGCGCTGTAGCCGCTGTTGAAGATGTGGTTGAAGTAGGTGGTGCGGTAGCGCGGGATGATCTCGTCGATGAGGCCCATCTCGCCGCACACCTTCTCCTCGAAGTCGCGGATGGACTGGGCGCCGGTGAAGTTGGCCAGGTCATCCAGCGTGAGTTCGTGCCACTTCATGTCCAGGATGGAGGCGGCGCAAAGCTCGCCCGTGGTGAAGCCCTGGTTGAATTTCAGGGAGTTGCCGATCTTTTCCACGAGGGCGGCCGGGATGGGCTCACCGGTGCGGTAATCATGGGCATAAACGGCGAGGATCTCCGGCTCGAAAGCGAAGTTCTCGTTGAACTGGGAGAACATCTCCACGAAATCGCGGGTGACGGCGGTGCCGGAAACGGTCTGGTAGCGGCACTTGGTCAGGAAGCCGTGCAGGGCGTGGCCGAACTCGTGGAAGGCGGTCTGGACATTGTCGATGGAAAGCATCGACGGAACCTCCTCCGTGGCCGGCGGGAAGTTGCAGACGTTGACGATGACGGGACGGACGTCCACGCCATCCTTGACATACTGCTCCCGGAAGTTGTTCATCCAGGCGCCGCCGCGCTTGGTGTCGCGGGAGAACCAGTCCTGGTAGAAGATGCCGAGGAGCGAGCCGTCCGCGTCCGTGAGCTTGTAGGCCTTCGTCACAGGGTTGTAGACCTCCACCTCGGGCGCGGGCTCGATGTGGATGCCATACACCTTCTCAGCGGCGTAGAAGACGCCCTTGGAGACGCTGTCAGCCGTGAAATAGGGCTTGGTCACGGATTCATCCAGGTCATACTTGAGGGCCCGGACTTTCTCCGCATAGTAGAACCAGTCCCAAGGCTCGATCTCGTGTCCGGCGACGGCCTCCATATCGGCCATCTCCTCGCGGGCTTTCCGCATCGACGCATCCATGATGGGCTTCAGGAACGCATCGACAGTCTCCGGGTCACCGGCCATCTTGTCGGCGAGGAGATACTCGGCGGAATTCTTGTAACCCAGGAGATTGGCCTTCTCGGTGCGGAGTTTCATAATCTCCAGGACGATGGCGTTGTTGTCGTACTCATTGCCGTTGTTGCAGCGGTTGGAGTAGGCCTTGAACGCCTTCTCGCGCAGGGCGCGGTCCTCGCAGGTGGCCATGAAGTCCGGATACTCGGACACGGTCACGCCGATGGCATCGCGGAAAGCGTTGTTCTCCGCCAGGAGATTCTGGCCGAACTTCTGGCTCAGGGTGGCCAGGCGGCTGTTGATCTCCGCGAAACGGGCCTTGCCGGCGGCGTCGAGGCCGACGCCGTTGCGGACGAACCGGTCGTAGAGTTTCTTCGTCACCATCTGCTGCTCGCGGTCGAGACCGTCCATGTTCTCATATACGGCCTTCACCCGGGCGAAGAGACCTTCGTCCATGAAAATCTCGTCGTCCGCCGCCGTGATGAGCGGGGTCACTTCCTCCTCGATCTGCTGGATTACCGGGGTGGAATCCGACTCGGAGAGGTTGAAAAACACGCCCACCGCCTTCGACAGAAGGTCACCGGAGAGCTCATAAGCCGCAATCGTGTTCTCGAACGTGGGAGCGTCCGGATTGTCCACGATTGCGCGGATTTCGGCCTTCTGGGCCTCGATGCCGGCCTTGATGGCGGGCAGGTAATCCGCCTCCGTGATCTTGCTGAACGGCGCTGTTCCGAAAGGGGTATCCCACGTCTCCTCGAAAATCTTGCCCGCTTTCGGACCGCAGGCTGTCACTGTCAATGCCATTGCCACTAATATTCCAATCTTCTTCATGCTTTCTGGTTACTTTTGAATCTTGACGCTGTTCTCGTCCACCAGCGCCAGCTGCGCCGCGCCGTTGTACACGGTGATGATGCCGGTCGCGGAGATGAGCGCGCCGTCCTGGGCGTTCGGATCGCCAAGGATGGCCGGGTCGATCTCCGTATCCGCGAACTTGGCGTAGCCGCTGGTGCGGATCTGGACCGGGAGGCCCTGCGGCATGTGGAAGTAGTGACTGGTCGTCACCGCCGATGCGTTCGCGCGGATGCTCTCCTTCACCGTGTAGCCGGTGAGTTCATCGAACACGTCGTCCATCCCCTTGTCCGAAGTTCCGCAACGGTCGAAACAGCCGGCGTCCAGGTACTCCAGGAACTTGTTCTTGGACATCGCCCAGGTCGTGACGCCGTAGGTCTCGGAAGAGCAGAACACGCGGTTGGTGGAAGCCTTCTTGTCCTTATAGGGATCCACGTACAGGAGGATGAAGATGCGCTTGAACTTGTCGGAGGAATAGCTTCCCTTGGCACCGTACTGGAGGTCCTTGATGGTCACCAGCTGGCCCCAGAGCTTGTTCGTGTAGCCCTCGGTGAGGGCGGCCTGCAGTTCCTCTTCCGTGATGCCGAGCGGCGGGACCGGATCGCCCCAGGCGCCCCGAATCACGTGCGCGTCAATCAGATAGCGATTGTCCAGGTAGGAGGTCTCATACTCGCCGGTCGGATCCTCCACGCCCAGCTGCGGCATTCCGTTGTACTGGCCGATGGTAAGGCCGCTGCACTTGACGTACACGGTCTGCCCCAGCTTGTAGTCACAGTACAGGGAGGTGAGGCCGAGCTTCACGCTGATGACGCCCGTCTCGTCCTGGATGTACAGTTCCCGGTAGATGTTGCCGGAGTGGTCGTCGGAAATGATCTTTCCGGAGATGACCATGTCGTCGTCCTCGATCTTGAGGACACCATGCTTTGCATAGAGGTCCTTGAGCTCGGCGATCGTAGCGGTCACTTCCAGTTCCTGGGGCTCATACATGTAGACGTCGTCGTAGGTCCCCGTGAACACCGGCTCCCATTCCTCGCAGGATGCGAAGGCCAACAGGGCCGAAGCAAGGATAACAAATGTCTTTTTCATGGCCTAGAAACGGAAATAGATGTTCAACATGTAATTGAAGCCGCTCATGTAGAAGTACCGCGAGTCGAAACGGTAGAACTGCTGTTTCGCCACGGTGTTCTTCACGATACGGGTCTGCTCGTAACCGCCGGTCTTCACCCAGGTGTTGTTCAGCAGGTTCTTCGCGTTCAGGGAGAAGCCCAGCTGATACTTCCGCTGGATGTACCAGGACTTGCCCACGGAGAAGTTCAGGAGCCAGGCCGGATCGAACTTCTCCTGCGAGGCCATGTATTCGACCTCGGCGGGGGTGACTTCCTTGTCGGGACCCGCGGTGGCGTAGTCGGTACGGTAGAGCGGGTTCATCGACAGATAGGAATGGCCGAAATAGTCGACATCGGCATCCACGAACCAGTAGTTCCAGTTCCAGGCGAGGCCCAGGCTCACAGCGAGCTGCGGCGTGGACTCCACATAGTGCCGGACAATCGTACCGTCCGCCATCGGATGACTCTTCCAGTAAGGGACCACGACACCGTAAGTATCCTCGACGATGGAGGCGTTATTGTCGATGGTCTGGTACATCTTCGGGTTGGAGGTGTAATAATACTCACCGTAGCCGATGACACCCTGGAGGGCGAGGTTCGGGAAGTCGGTGGGAATCTTGAAGCCCATCTCCATACCCACGTGCCGCTCATCGATGCCGGTCAGGGCGAAGTTGGTGAAGGAGTTCTGACCATCGTCATAGAAGCTCATCACCTTGCTCTGGTCCATGATATCGGTGTAGTAGCCCGTGATGCGGAGGTTGTACCCGTTGGAGGAGACCTGGTAGTTGATGTCGCCCGTGAGGGTCTTCGTGGTCGTCAGGCCCGGTGCCAGGGAGTTGCGCGTACGCGGCGACATGAAGGCCTGGTTGAAGTTAGGGGCGTCGTTGAAGTAGCCCGCATCGGCATAGAACCGATGGCCGCCGGGAAGGACGTAGTTGAGGTTCACCTTGGCGGCGTAAGTCAGGAACTTGGCTACCTTGGACTTGCCGTACGAGGTGACGGGCTCCTGATTCTCGTCGTAGGTGGTCACCGCCACGCCGTCAATGACGAACGGAGAACCGTCGTCATTGACACCCGGGAAGAGACCCTTCCGGTTCAGACCGTAACGCCAGAAGGAGGTCTGGCCGATCTTGCCGCCGAGCGCCATCTCGAAGGAGCCGATGTTCAGCTTGCCCGAGAGCCAGCCGTTCCACTTGCGGACGTTCGCATAGTAGTCGTAGCCGTACTTGTCGCCCACGCGGATCTTCTGCGCCTTGCCGTTCTCCAGATAGTAAGCCAGGTCGTTCTGGGTCATATACGGGAAAGCGGCGTAGTCGCGCTCCGCGAAGGAGTCTACATTGTAGAAGTAGTCACCGCCGAGCAGGTCATCCAGCTTCTGGTAGTATTCCGTCCGGTTGATCTTCGCGTCGAAACCGCCGGTGAGGGTGAAGACGCGGAACGGACGCCACTTGAAGTTCGTGGCGAAGTTGAGGTCCTGCTGGTCCGTGCGGCGCTCCTGCACGACATACTTGGAACGGCGCTCGCCGTCCTCGATGTTGAGCTTGTTCACGGCGTACAGACGGTCCCAGTTGATGTGGGCGTACTCAGGAACGTCCTGACGCCACACTTCGGCCGCCCAGGCGGCCTTCATCGCGTTCTGGCGGTTGTAGTCATCGTCCTCCATCAGATAGTAGCTGGGCAGGTTCCGGTAGTAGTCCGGACGCGGGTCCTGGGCGTCGTACCAGTCGAGGGCCGTGTAACCGTTCTTGCCGAAGCGGTAGAGGATGGTCGCGGCCGCCTGGAACTCCTGAGAAGGCGTGAAATCGTACTTGAGGATAGCGATGGGCTCATGCGTCTTACGGACACGGGCGTTGCGCACCTTGCCGTTCTGATAACCCCAGTTGGAGTTGTACATGTTGTCACCCATCAGGTCATAGACCTCCTGCGTGGAAGAGTTCGAGGCGCCGCGCTGTCCAGGAGTGCCCATGAAGACGGCTCCCAGCTTGTGCGCGTCGTTGAACTGCTTCTCCACGGCGGCGTAGTAGGCGAACGAGCGGTAGTACACACCCTTCACCCAGTCGTTGCCGCCCAGACGGGCGGACACGTTGAACGCGTACGACCAGCCGTCGTCCCGGGGACCGGAGGCGTAGGTCATCATAAGGCGCAGCCGGTACAGCTGGCTGTTGGTGAGCACGCTCCCCCGCCATCCCTTACGGACGGAGAGGGCGTTGACCGGAATGTTGGTCAGGCCGTTATAGCCGCCGATACCGTAGTCCGAGATCTCCGAGCCGTTCACCGTGTACTTGGTGCGGGTGGCCTCGTTAAGGCCGCTCCACAGCGAGAACGGGGAATAGCCGGTGATGGCGTCGTTCATCTTCACGCCGGCCAGATACACGTCCTGGGATTCGGAGGAATAGCCCCTCACCCGGTAGCGGACCGAGCTGAAGTTGTAACCCGCCAGGTCGTTGAAAACGTCGTTCTGGCCGAACAGGACGGTCGGGGAATCGCTGTAGCCGGTGTCGTCCATGTCGAACTCGACGAGGTTGTCCGCGTCCACCTCGCTGACCACGGTGCCCCGGGTCAGGGAGAGGTTGAACATGTTCTTGACATACCCGTCGTTGACCGTGACGTTGACGCGCGTCTCCAGGAAGTCGGGGGCCTGGATGACCAGGTCATAGACGCCGTTGTCCAAGTCTTCGATGAGGAACCGGCCGTCCGGACCCGAGGTCACCGTCGCCACCTCGGCCGTACCCTGGTACAGCACGAGGACCGCGTCGGCGACCGGCTGCCGGTCGGCTCGGCTGACGACCGTGCCCCTCACGCCTCCGGTATACGTCTGGGCGGCGAGGCCCAGGGCCAGGAGGAGGGCGGCGGAAGCCAATGTTATCTTCTTGATCATAACTGAGTGCTTACTTGTTACTGACTACGATATAGGTCGGGAAGTGGTCGCTGTAGCCGCCCACGAACGCGCCGTTGGAGAAGGTGCGCAGCGGCTGGCCGGCATACTGGCCTTCCTGCTGGACCATGAACGGCGGGTTGAAGATGCGCGCGTAGTACTTCTTCTTCACGATCGGCTGGATCTTCAACGTGCCCTTCGGGGCGTTCACGAGACTTTCGCTGACCACCAGGATGTCGTAGATGTTGTTCTCGCCGCGGTAGTACAGGGAGCTGTAGCCCGCCTTGAGCATGGACACGAACGGGGAGAAGAAATCATACGGACCCACGTCCTCGATTTTCTCCCGGCCGTGCATGTACACGAACATGCTGTCGTCGGTAGGGTTGTCGTTCATATCGCCCATGGCCACGATCTTGATGCCGGGATACTCCTGCATCAGGCGCAGGCTCTCCTGGTACATCATCTCGCCGCCGCGGGAACGGAGGGCGCCGCTCTTCTCGCCCAGGCGGGACGGAAGGTGGGCCACGAAGAACGCGAACATTTCACCGCCCAGCAGGCCGCGGACCATCAGGAGGTCACGGGTGCGGAAGGCGTCCTTCTCCTCGTCGGTCATCCCGAAATCGAGGGCGCTGTCGAAGGTGAAAGGAATGGACTTGGACTCCAGCACGGTGAACAGCTCCGGACGGTAGAACAGGGCCACATCGACACCACGGCGGTCCGGACCGTCGTAATGGACGATCTGATAATGCGCGTCGGCGATAGCCTCCTGCGCGACCAGGTCCTCGAGGACGTGGCGATTCTCCACCTCGGAGACGCCCAGGATGGCGTGGTAGGCCTTGTTCTCGTCCTTCATGGCGCGGATGACCTTGGCCATGTTGGCGAGCTTCTTCTCATACTTGTAGTCGGTCCATTCGTTCGCGCCGTCGGGAAGGTACTCGTAGTCGTTCTTCCCTTCGTCGTGATACGTATCGAACAGGTTCTCCAGGTTGTAGAACCCGATCACATAGCTCTTCCGGCCCTGAGCGAGGGCCGACGCCGGTGCCAGGACCAGCAGGAGCAGAACATAAGTCAAAAATCTTTTCATGGCGCGTGCGTTTTAATTTACCACCACCAACTGACTGTATTCGGGTTCTCCGTCTCCACGGCGTTCGCGGCGGACTCGCCCACGGCGCCCGGCAGGTTCACGAAGAGGTTCATACCCAGCTTGTTCTCCAGGTCGCGGATGGACATCACGGAAGCATGGTTCCGCTTGACGGTCTCGCTGGCCGGAGTTGTATGGTCCAGATACACGGCGCAGCCGCGGTATCCGCCGTTGGCCTCCTGCGACTTGTTGTAAGCGAGGACCGCCTTGTAGTAGGCCACCGGGATAGCGATGGACTTGCCGTCGATATCCGTCGTCCGGGAGGACTTCTCGTTCACCACGCAACCGGTCACCACGTACAGGGTATCGCTCTTGAAGGCCCAGTTACGGACCGATTCCTCGAGACGGGCCCAGATTTCGCCGTTGAAATTGTAGTTCTGCGGCGTCATGTTGGTACCATAGAAGGTCGCGACGTTGGCCGAGTAGTTCAAGCGGTCGGCGGACGGGATCTGGTGGCCGCGCGCCCAGCCGCCCCGGAAGGTGCTGGTCACGTTCGGCTGCTTGGAAGCGGGCACGAGCGGGTCGTAACCCCAGGCGTCGGAACGGCTGCCCGAGCCCCGAAGGGTCGTGTTCAGCGGATAGGCCACCCAGCGGGACACCAGGTTCGAGTAATCCCAGTAGAAGGAATAGTTGCGTCCCGTGTAACCGGTGATAGTCATGTTATGCCAGAAGAAATTCAGGCCGTCGTCCTCGAGGGTCTCCGGCAGCTCCATCCATCCCTTGCGGGTGTTGGGTTCGCCGTTGAACTCCGGGGTTTCGTCATGGGAGGCCGGATTCTGCACCAGGGTGAGGACGATTTCCTTGCCCTCCGCCTGGAGGACGATGTTCGCCTTCCGGCTGCTTTCTTCCTTGTTGGCATCGTAGCACAGGGCGATGGAATGCGAAGATCCACGCCCCTTTTCAGGGATGATCTGGACCCAGTCCGCATCGCTGGACAACGTCCACGCGCCGGGCGTCACGACGGAGAGGAACTGGCTGCCTTTCTTACTGGAAACCGTGTTCTTCGCCATGATGAGCTCCGGATCGGGGACGACGGGTTCTTCCTCGCAGGAAACGGCCCCGAGCGCAAGGACGCCCAGGAAAACCGCTCCGCAAATATGTCGGAAAATCCTTCGCATGGTCCGTTCCCTTTATTCGAATTCCACCGTGATTTTCTCCATGCGGACCTGACCGTTGTTGGCGTGGAGGACCACCTTGGAGGCGGAGCCGGTCCAGGTCACGGTCTTCGCGGACTTGTCGGCCGTCGCGTTGGCGCCGCCTTCCAGGCCCGTCATGTCGAAGCAGTAGGAAGTGTTACCGGAATCCGGCGCGCAGCCGATGACGATCTTCTTGATCTTCTTCCCTTCCGTCGAGCCGATGCTCAGGGCCGAATTCTTGTACACGCGGACGTGGTTCTCATTCGGGGTGACCGGGTTGGAAGTGGAAGTGTGCTTGTAGTAGGCGATCTTCAGGCCCTGGGTCGTGGCGGCGTAGCCGCTGCCGTAGGTGCCGTCGGAATCCGACGCCCAGCTCTGGGCGGACGCGTTCGTCGCGAAGGAGACGGAACTGCCACCGGGCGTATCACCACCGCCGGGCTGGTCGCCGTCAGCGGAGGTCTTACCGTTCAAGGAATAGAGCCAGTTCTCATTGGCCACCGTCTCCGGCGTATTGCCCTTGTAGTTCATCAGGGCGCCGTATACGATCACTTCATCACCCACCTTGATGTCGGGGCCGGAAGTGTATTTCTCGCCATTGAAATACAGGCTGCGGAAGATGTAGAACTCCTCGTTCTCGGTACCATCGGCAGAGATGTAGTAAGAGGCGTTGCCATAAGTGCCGCCACCCACATAGGTGCCGTTGTTGGCGATCTTGGAGATCTTACCCTTCACATACACCTTGTCCGTCTTCTGGTAGTCGGTGTTGCTGGTCCAGGTCAGGTCCGCAACCGCCGCGATAGCGCCGGCGGGAGTATAAGGATCCGTCAGCGTACCGCTGCCGTTGCCGGAAGACGAGCCGCCGCCACCGTTACCGGTATCGCCATTCAGCGAGTAGAGCCAGTTCTCACCGGCCACCGTCTCCGGCGTGTTGCCCTTGTAATTCATCAGGGCGCCGTATACGATAACCTCGTCACCCACCTTGATGTCGGTGCCGGAAGTGTACTTCTCGCCGTTGAAATACAGGCTGCGGAAGATGTAGAACTCTCCGTTCTCGGTACCATCGGCAGAAATGTAGTAAGAGGCATTTCCATAGGTGCCTCCCTCGGTGTAGGTACCCTTGTTGGCAATCCGGGAGATCTTGCCCTTCACATACACCTTGTCTGTCTTCTGGTAGTCGGTGTTGCTGGTCCAGGTCAAATCCGCGACCGCGGCGATAGCGCCGGCCGGGGTGTAAGGATCGGCCAGGGTGCCGCTGCCGTTGCCACCGGGCGTGTCACCGCCACCGCCGCCACCGTTCACCTTCTCGATGAACCAGGCGTACATAACCTCGATCTTGTCGCCGAAGGATCCGCGGTAACCACGGATCTTGATCTTGTCGCCTTCGTTCAGGCCCAGGGACGCGTAGCTCTTGTCATTCTTAGCGCCATAGCCGAGCTCCGTCGCGGTAAGGCCGTACACATAGACAGTGCCGGTCTCGTCCGCCAGGTCGAAGTTGCCGTAGGTCGTGTTGATGGTGCCGCCAATGGTGCCCACCAGCTCGTACACCTGCTTGTCGGACTCGGGCGCAGCGAGGAATTCGGCCACGGAGACCGCCTTCACTTCGCCGGTGTCGCCGCCACCGCCGCCGCCCTGGGAGTTCAGGGAATAGAGGTAGGCCGCGTTGGCCACGGTCTCGGGCGTGTTGCCACGGTAGTTCATCAGCTCACCGCAAATGACGACCTCGTCACCAACCTTGATATCCGTGCCGGAGGTATACTTCACGTTGCCCAGATAGAGGATGCGGTAGCAATAGAGTTCGTTCGCCTCCTTGCCATCGTCGGAGATGTAGAAGGTCGCGTTGCCGAAGGTGCCGCTCTGCGCGAAGGTGCCGTTGTCGGCGATCCGGGAGATCTTACCCTTCACATACACCGTTCCCGTCTTCTGGTAGTCGGTGTTGCTGGACCAAGTAAGATCCTTGACCGCATTGCGGGCCGCCATCACGTTGTACGGATCGTCCAAAGTACCGGTACCGGTGGCATCGCCGCCAGGACCCGGAGGCGTGTCGCCGCCACCGCCCTCGCCGTTCAGCGAGTACAGGTAAGCGGAGTTGGCCACGGTTTCGGGCGTATTGCCGCGGTAGTTCATCAGCTCGCCGCAGATGACCACCTCGTCACCCACCTTGATGTCCGTACCGGAAGTGTATTTCTTGTTTCCGAGGTACAGGATACGGTAGGCGTACAACTCGGCGCCATCGGCACCATCGTCGTTGATGTAGAAGGTCGCGTTACCGAAGGTGCCGCTCTGTCCGAAGGTGCCGTTGTCGGCGATCCGGGAGATCTTACCCTTGACATACACCACACCGGTCTTCTCGTAATTGTCGTTGCTGGTCCAGGTCAGATTCTTGACCGCCGCCCGGGCCGCTGCCACGTTGTACGGGTCATCCACGGTACCGGTGCCGGCAGGCGTGCCTTCAGTGCCGCCGCCACCGCCTTCGTCGGTTCCTCTGTTCACACCATTGTGCTCATAGACGAAGGCCGTGCCCTGCACCGTCTCCGGGGTGTTGCCCTTGTAGTTGACCACGTAACCATAGATAATCACATCGTCACCCACCTTGATGTCGGTGTCGGTCTTGGAGCTCCACTTCTTGTTGCCCAGATAAAGGACACGGTAGCAGTAGAACTGGTCGCCGCTTTCCGTACCATCGTCGGAGATGTAGAAGGTCGCATTGCCGTAGGTGCCGCTGGAAGCGAAGTTGTTGTTGTCGTCAATGCGGGAAATCTTACCCTTGACATACACGCCGGACGAGCTCTGCACGTCGGCGCCGAGGCTCTTGACGTACTTGACGGCGCCGGCCACGGTCAGCGGATTGTCGAGCGTGCCGATGATTTCCTCACCACGCTCGCCGACCTGGGAGAAGGCGATGGTCTTGTAGTCGTAGTTGATCGAGAATTTAACCTGCTTGTTGCGGTTGTAACCCGCGTTGTTCAGGACGGTGACGGTCACCCGCTGCGGGGTGTCGGAAGCCTCACCGTGGTCGGGCGTGACGGCGATCCAGGGAATCTCGTCGGCGTCCCAGTTGATGTCGGCCGTCCAGGCGCGGTTCGCCAGGACGGTCATGGTCAGGGTCTTCAGGTCCTTGTCGAGAGCGACGGAGGCCTTCTTGGTTTCCGTGTCAAAATGGAGATCCGATCCTCCCACCTGGATCTTAGGAAGGTCGATGTCGCGTTCCTCCGGCCGACAGCCGGTAAAGACGGCGGCCGCGAAAGCGAGGAGCGTGAGGAAGCGTGTTGCGAGTTTCATATTTCGGATCATTGGTTATTCGGTTTTACCGTTGAGGGAATACAGGTAGGCCTTGCCGGAGACCGTCTCGGGGGTGTTCCCCTTGTAGTTCATCAGATTGCCGTAGATAATGACGTCGTCGCCGACCTTGATGTCGGTCTGACCCTCCTCGAACTTCTTGTTCCCGAGGTACAGGGCGCGGAAAACCTGGAGGTCGCCGTCACCGGTGCCGTCCGCGGACAGGAAGAAGGTGGCGTTGCCGTAGGTGCCACCCTCGGTGTAAGTGCCCTTGCTGGCGATCTTGCAGATCTTGCCGGCGACATACACATCGTCCGTGGACTCGTATTCGGTGTTGGAAGTCCAGCTCAGGCCGGCGACCGCGGCAGCGGCCTCGGCCGGAGTATACGGATTGGCCAGGGAACCCTTGGCGCCGGCCTCCTCGATCTTGGTGGCGATGACGTTCAGGTACTTGTTGCCGCCGGACAGGCCGTTGAAGAAGCCGGTCACGGTGACCTTCTTGCCATCGTAGTCCTTGGCGCCGAGCGCGTCGATGGGATTGACGACGCTGCCCTGCTTCGTGGCGGGATCGGCACCGTCGATTTCGACGTTGATGTAGTTGCCGGAAACCTTCAGGACACCGGTGAACTGGATGTATTCGGCGACATTGGCAGCGTAGGTGGCCGCATCGGTCGTGACATCCTTCGCCGCCGGATAATTGACGGAGGCGGTGCCGGTCTTCTCGACGGAGGTGATGGTGGCCAGTTCAGGCACGCCGTTGTAGGTGGTCTTGGTGGCCAGGACCTTCACCACGTCGCCGATCTCGACGGCATTGGCTCCATTGTCATAGGCGTAAATGGCGGTGGTGCCGTCGGAAAGGACGAAGCCCTTGGTGGTCTTGGCGGCTACGGTCGATTCGAGTGTCTCCACGCCGGAGTTGTCCGGCAGGGCGACGATGTCGGTGATGGACTGTCCGGTCGGCGGGACGCCTTCCTGGGTGACGGTCACAGCCTTGGAGGAGTTCGCGGCCTTGAACTGGATGGTCGCGGTACGGGAGGCCGTGGTGGTGTTCGCGTCATACTCGAAGGAGTACACGACGGCATCCTTCTCGCCGGCGGCGATGTCGGTCATCCGGACCCAGCCGTCGGACGGCAGGACCGCCATGCCATTGGCCTTGGAAATGACGGAGACCGTGAAGGTACCGGCGTCGCTGCCCACGGCAATCTCGGAAGGATCGACCTCGATGAGGGACTTCTCCACGCTGATGAGGGTGGCGTCCACAAGCTCGAGGGTGGTGCCGTTATAGAGGGTTCTCGGACCCTGGAGGGTGACGACGTCGCCCACCTCCACACCGAAGGTGGCCCAGCCGCCGGCATCCTTCGGATACTGGCCCTTGGCGTTGAACAGGCCGTAGATGTAGATGGTGCCGGTGTCGTCGGAAACGTACAGGTTACCGTAGTTGGTGTTGACGATGCTGGTCACGGTACCGCGGATGCGGTAGGTCTCGCCGTCATTGCCGGCCGCCACCTGGGCGATCGTGGAAAGCGGAGCCTCCACGGCGCCGGGGCCGGCCTGGATCACGGTGAAACGCTGCTGCTTGCCGGCGACGTTCACGACCAGGTTGGCGGTACGCTCGCTGTTGCCGGTGTTCGGCTGTGCCGAAAAGACGAGGTGCTCGACCTCGAATCCGCCCGAAGTCGGAGAGACGGTGAGCCAGTCCGGAATCGCGGAAGTGTCGAAGGACCAGGTCGTGGTCGCCTTGAGGGGCGTAGTGACGATGCCGCCTTCCAGCGGAAGGCCGATATAGGACATCTCCGGTTTGAACTCGGGGATGGAGGATATCACCTGCTCCTGCGCGCAGCCGGCGGCGAGCGCCGCACCGGCGAGGATGGAAAGGAAGTAATTTCTGAGTTTCATATCGTTACGCGCTTACAGGTTAGTTGAACATGTACTTGACACCAATCTGCATGTACCAGCAGTTGCCGAGTGTGTGCTGGTAGTCCCAAGTCTTGACGCCGGGATCCACCATCGAGGAGAACACGGGGACGCCGTCCGTATCGGTAAATTCGTACTTCAGGATTTTGGCATTGCCGTTGGTGTCCTTAGGAACCTCCGGGCTGAAGCCCTTCGTCACGCCCCAGCGGGAATTAAACAGGTTGCTGACGTTCTGGATGTCCAGGCTCAGCTGCAGGGTGTTGCGGACGTTGCCCACCTTCACGATGAAGTCATGGGCATAGCGGAAGTCGAACACGTGACGCATCGGCTGGTTCACCGCATAGGCTTCGGCATACTGGCCCTTGTGCGCGCTCAGGTAATCATCCTGGGCCAGGTACTGCCAGAAGGCATCCTCGCTGGCCTGGTCGATGAAACGGATCTCGTTCTTGTTCGCAGGGATGTACATCAGGTCGTAGGCATTGCCGTCGCCGTTCAGGTCGTTGGCGTAGATGTAGCTGTTGCCCGAGTAGCGAAGGCCCTCATAGAACAGGCTCCAGTGGTTGTGGGCGACATCGGTGTAAGCGATGGAAGCCATGAAACGGTCGGGCAGGTTGTACGAGGAGTTGTGCAGGACATTGTAGTTAGGACCGTCCACGGAAGGGATGTACTTCCAGGCCGCGGAGGCGTTGGAGCCCGGCATACCGGTGATTTCCTTGCTCACGGTGTGCGTGTAGGCGGCCGTGATGTTCAAGTTCTGGATCGGCGTCGCATTCAGGGAGATGGAAGCAATGGAGCCGTAACCCTTGTTCGTGTTGGTGAGAATGTAAGCGTCACTCTTGGTGTACCGGTAACCGGAAGGATAGATGTGACGGTTGTCCGCGCCGTTGAAGGTCACCCAGCCACCGTTGTCCTCCGGAATGTTGTAGTTCGTGAGCATCACGCCGTTGATGGTCTTGTTGAAGATGTATTCGGCACTGACGGTCAGCGGGAAGTCGAACGGGAAGGTGTAGTCGACGGCCAGGGAGGTCTTCCAGACCTGCGGCATCTTGAAGTTGTAGTCCACACCGGCGACCTCGCTCGGAGCGGGGGCGGTTTCCGGAGTGATGGTCGTGGCATACTTGTCCGGGTTGATGCTGTTGAGGACCTTCAGGATTTCCCAGCGGTCGGTGATCAGCTTGCCGCCGGGCATCATCTGGCTCAGCACGTTGGGATCCGTCATGTAGGTAAGACGGCCCTTCACGATACCGGCGTTGGTAGGCATGTTGGTGAAGAACACGAGCGGAATGCGGCCGGAGAAGAGGCCGGTACCGCCGCGGAACTTCAGGCTCTTGTCACCGAAGACATCCCAGGCGAAGCCGAGACGGGGGCTCACCTGGATGCTGGGCTTGGGCCACTTGCCGGTATCCACATGCTTGCCACCGTAGTCGAGTGCCAGGGTGGCGTTGTTCGTCATCACGTCGGCGTTGTTGAAGGACAGGTTGTCCAGACGGAGACCGGCGGTGAGCTTGAAGCGGTCCGTCACGGCCCATTCGTCCTGGACGTAAGCGCCGACCTGGGCGAAACGGACCTTTGCGGAAGGATACTCGTCATCGTCGAAGCCCCAGTCAAAGGCCATTTCAATCGGGGCGTTGCCCGACATGAAGTCGCTCATGCTGGCGAAGCGGAACATGCCGGTACCGTTACGCATATAGGTGTTGAGCGCCATCTGGGCCTCCAGGCTGGCGCCGGCGGTCACCTTGTGGGTACCGAGGTACAGGGTGACATCGTCCTTGATGTTCAGCACGGTGTTCTGCACCTTGTTGCGATAGGTGAACAGCTCGGTACCGAAGTCCATGTAAGGCTCCTTGGCGTAATCCGAACCGAGGTCACCGGCCAGGATTTCCACGAACGGGAAGAAACCACCGTCGTTGCCACGGACGTCCTGGATGTCGGAGTAAGTCACGAGGAACTGGTTGGAAACCGAGTCGGAGAGACGGCTGTTCAGGTCGGCGGCGACGGTCCACAGGTTGTTCATCTGGTTGTACAGCGAGTTGGAGAAGACCAGGCCGTACTGGCTCAGCATGCTGAAGGTCATACCGGACACGTCACGGGACGTGGACGGAGCCGTCCATTTGTTGTTGGTGGTGTAGTTATACCGCAGGGACAGGTGATGCTTCTGGCTGATGTTCCAGTCCAGACGGGCGAGGAGCTTCATATTGCCCTGGTCCTTGTTGTAGTTGTTGTAGGAACCGGGATCGTAGCCGTAGTTGTTGATGAGGAAGTTCTTCATCTGCTCGGCCTCGGACTCCTTGACGCGGGAAATCATACGGGTCTCGTCGGCGACACCGTCGGCGGAAGGACGCCACTTGATGATCTCGGACGGGCTCGGGGAGCGCTCGGCATTGACAAAGAAGAAGAGCTTGTTCTTGATGATCGGGCCGCCGAGGGTGAAGCCATAGGTGGTCTGACTCTCCGGGGTGCGCTCGAGGTCGACGCCATCGACACGGTTGCCGTGCATGTTCTCGTTCTGGTAGTACACGTAGGCGGAACCCTTGAAGGTGTTCGTACCGGACTTGGTGATGGCGTTGATACCGCCGCCGATGAAGTTCGACTGACGGACGTCATACGGAGAAACGACCACCTGCATTTCCTCGATGGCGTCGATGGAAATGGGGTTGCCGCCGCCCGGGAGGGCCGATGACAGGCCGAAGTTGTTGTTCACGTTGGCGCCGTCCACCGTGAAGTTGGTGGAACGGCCGGAGCTACCGGAGAAGTTCATCCCGTTACCGCCGTAAGGCGAGAGCTTGGCCATGTCAGAGAAGCTGCGGCTGATGGTCGGCATCTCGATGATCTGGCGGGAGGAGATGTTGGTCGATGCACCCGTCTTCTCCACGGCCGCGAACTTGGAGGTGGGCGAAGCGACCACCACGGCCTCGGAAAGGAACTCGTTGGATTCTGAGATCTGCGCGTTGAGGTTGTAGGTCTCGGCCAGCTGGAGGGTGACCTCCGTGTAGTTGACCTGCTGATATCCCAGGCAGGAAACCTCGACCCGGTACGGGCCGCCGGTACGCATACCCTGGATGGTGTAGAGGCCGTCGCCGTTGGTCACGGAACCGTAGGTCGTGCCGGAAGGTTCGTGGATGGCCACGACGGCAGCGCCGATGACCGGCTCACCGTTCTGGTCCACGACGCGTCCGCCGAGGGACGAGGTCGTCACCTGGGCGAAGGCGGCGATGCCCGCGAAAACCATTACGGCCGCGAGCAGAAGGCATTTGAAGGCGTTTCTCATAAGTTATCGATAATTATGTGTCTATGTTCTTATCTGCGAATATAACGAAATAATCGGAAACGCACAAAAAAACGGGGCCCCGTAGGGCCCCGTCCGAAATCGTGTCTACAATGGACTAGTTGAAGAAGTACTTCAGGCCGAGCAGGATCTGCCAGCACTCGGAAGTGTTCTTGAAGTAGTTGGTGTAGGTCTTGGTCGGATACTTGTCGTCCACCTTGTTGAAGGAGAAGGTCGGGACACCGGCGGCATTGACACCGGCGTACTTGAGCGGGCTGATGTAGCCGGCCGAGCTCTGGTTGTAGGCGAGCTGGCGGACACCCCAGTTGCTGTTGATCATGTTGCCGATGTTGTCGATGGAGGCGCTGACCTGGAACTTGTGGCTGGTGGCACCGATGCGGAACATGATGTCCTTCGCGACGCGGAGGTCGAAACGATGCACGAACGGAGCGCGGGCGGCGTTGGCCTCGGCATACTGGCCCTTGTGCGTGGACAGGTATTTGTCCTGCTCGAGGAACTGCCAGAAGGCGTCGCGGTCGGCCTCGGAGGTGAAGAGGATCTCGTCCTTGGTGGCCGGGATGTACATCAGGTCGTAGGCGATGCCGTCACCGTTCATATCGTTGCTGTAGGTGAAGCTGTTACCGTAGGCGGAGTAGCCGGTGTAGTACAGGTCGAGCTGCAGGCCGCCGATCAGGTCGAGGTAATAGGAAACGTTCGCGGAGAACTTGTCCGGGGTCACGTACTGGCTGCGCTGGAGGCCGAGGAAGTTCGGGCCGTTCACGGAAGCGAGGCCAGTGTAAGCGGAAGAGGCGGCGGAACCCGGCATGCCGGAGATTTCCTGGGACTCGGTGAAGGTGTAGGAAGCCATCAGCTTGAGGTTGCGAACCGGCTCGGACTTGACGGTGAGGTTGAAGGTGTTGCCATAGCCCTCACGGGAATTGGTCAGGATGTAGGCGTTGTTGGTGCCGTAGGTGTAGTTGCCTTCATACATCAGACGATTGTCCGGACCCTTGAAACGCTTGGTGACAGCGCTCTCGTTGATGTTCCAGTTCACGAGGCGGGTACCCCAGATGGTCTTGTTGAACATCCATTCCGCGGTGAAGGACAGCGGGAAAGAGGTCGGGAGGTTGACGTCGAAAGCGAGGGAGCTCTTCCAGATCTGCGGCATGTGGAAGTCAGGATCCACACCGTTGATGTCAGCGCTCTTGCCGATCTGGCCGTCCTCCGGGGTGACCGTGGTGTTCAGGCCCAGGATCTTGATGTAATCGTCGTTGTTCACCACAAGGTGGCCACCCTGCTCCTTGCCGCCGTTGAGGGCGATGAGAGCAGCCTTCACGTCATCGGCATATTTGACACCGGTGATGTTACCGTCCTTATCCTTGGCGAAGGAGGAGGTGTACTTGACGGTGGTCTGGATCATACCGGCGTTCTGCGGCATGTTGGTGAAGAACACGAGCGGGAGACGGCCCTGGAACAGGCCGGTACCGCCACGGACGACGACACTCTTGTCACCGTAGACATCCCAGTTGAAGCCCACGCGCGGGGAAACCTGGATGCGGGTCTTGGGCCACACGCCGGTGTCCACGTGCTTACCGCCGAAGTCGATAGCCTTGATGGCGTTGTTGGTCATCAGGTCGGCGTTGTCGAAGGCAAGCATATCGGCACGGAGGCCATAGGAGAGCTTGAAGTTGCGGGTGATCTTCCACTCGTCCTGGATGTAGGCGCCATACTGGTCGTAGTTGATACGGCCGGCCGGGCTGGCGACACCGTTGTTACCATAGGTGTACACGAAGCTCAGGGGCAGGTTGCCGTTCAGGAAGTCCTCGGCGCTGGCGAAGCGGTAGTAACCGGTACCGTTACGCATGTAGGAGTTGTGGGCCATCTGGTGCTCGTAGGAAGCACCGGCGGTGAGGGTGTGGGCACCCAGGTAGAAAGTGAGGTTGTCCTGGACATTGAGGACCGTGTTCTTCACACCGTTGTTGTAGGTGAAGAGCTCGTAACCGAGGGAGGTATACGGGATGAAGTTACCGGTGCTGTAGTCCCCGTCAGTCATGATGTCGATGTGCGGGAAAGCGCCGGACTTGGAACCACGCTGGTCGTTGATGTTGGTGTAGGTCGCAATGAGGCGGTTGGACACCGTGTTGGAGAAGCGGCTGTTGAGCTCGCCCGCGACGGACCAGACGTCGTTCTGCTGGCTGTACATGTTGTTGGCGAACGGCTGGGAGTCCTTGCTGGCGCGGTTGAAACCCTTGTTACGATAGCTATCGTCGCAGGAGTTGCCGTTCGGGGCGTTCCAAGTGGTGTTGGTCGTGTTGTTGTAGCGGACGCTCAGCTTGTGGGCGTCGGAGATGTTCCAGTCGATGCGGGCCAGGAGCTTGCGGTTCTGGATGCCGCCCGGGAAGTCGGTGTAAGAACCGGCGTCGTAGCCGTAGTCGTTCTTGAGCTTGTCGGAAATCTTCTGGAGGACGGCCTGCTTGGAAGCGTCGGCCTGCCACTGGACGGCCTCGCCCGGCTTATCCTGCATCTCGAAATTCACGAAGAAGAAGAGCTTGTTCTTGATGATCGGGCCACCGAGGGTGAAGCCGTAGATCTTGTTGGATTCGGGCTTGCGCTCGCCCAGGTCGTCACCCATCAGCTTGTT
This sequence comes from Bacteroidales bacterium, assembly GCA_017558775.1. GTDB lineage: Bacteria > Bacteroidota > Bacteroidia > Bacteroidales > UBA932 > Cryptobacteroides. Next base: position 35,279 of record JAFYTP010000075.1, read on the forward strand.
GCCGCGGAGACGCTGGTCGTAGTAGTAGGTGTAGGCCGTGCCCTTGAAGGTGTTGGTACCGGACTTGGTGATGGCGTTGATACCGCCGCCCACGAAGTTGGACTGACGGACATCATAGGGAGCCACGACCAGCTGGACCTCCTCGATGGCGTCGAGGGAGATCGGGGTGCCACCGCCCGGGAGGGCGTCGGAAAGGCCGAAGTTGTTGTTCAGGTTCGCACCGTCCACGGTGAAGTTGGTGGAACGGCCGTCGGAACCGGCGAAGCTCATGCCGCTGGCGTACGGGCTGAGCTTGGTGAGGGCGCTGATGGAACGGCCGGAGTTCGGCAGATTCATCATTTCCGTGTTGGAAACGTTGGTGCTGGCGCCGGTCTTGGTGGCGGCGAAGCGGGAGGCCGGAGTGGCCACGACGATGGCCTCGTTCAGGGCCTCGACATCGTCGTTCAGATAACCGTCCAGGACATAGTTCTCACCGAGGGCGAGCGTGATGTCCGTGAACTTGACAGACTGGTAGCCCAGGCAGGACACCTCAACGGTGTAAGGGCCGCCGGTACGCATGCCCTGAATGGCATAGAGACCTTCGCCGTTGGTCACGGCGCCGTAGGTAGTACCGGAGGGAGTGTGCGTCGCCACGACGGCAGCTCCGATAATCGTCTCGCCCTTCGTGTCCACGATGCGGCCACCGAGGGAAGCGGTGGTCACCTGGGCATAGGCGACAGTGCCCGCCATCAGCATTGCGACAACGAGCAGAAAGCTTTTAACAGCGTTCTTCATAAGTTGGAATAAAGTAATAAGTGAATAAAATTCCTTCTAACCGGACGCAAAGGTACTACTTTTTTCGGATTATTAAAAATTTTGCCCAATCTCCGAGAAGACTGGGCAATTATCACCGATTCCGTGTTTTTTGTTACAGTTTGAAAGCTTCTTTCACGCGCTGGACACTATCCAGAAGCTCCCAGCCAAAGAACTGGACAATCTTGGGCTTGCCCTGCACGGTCACGGCCTTGGTGTAAGGAGTCCGGCCCATGTGGCCGTAAGCCGCCGTCGGGGCGTAGATGGGGTTCTTCAGCCCGAACTTGGCGATAATCTTCGCCGGGCGGAGGTCGAAGAGTTCGCCGACCTTCTTCGCGATCTCACCATCCTCCAGGCCATTTTTCGCCGTACCGTAGGTGTCGACGAAAATGCTCACGGGCTTGGCCACGCCGATGGCGTAGGCGAGCTGGACGAGGCACTCGTCCGCGACGCCCGCGGCCACGAGGTTCTTCGCGATGTAACGGGCGGCGTAGGCCGCGCTGCGGTCCACCTTGGACGGGTCCTTGCCGGAGAAAGCGCCACCGCCGTGGGCACCCTTGCCGCCGTAGGTATCGACAATGATCTTACGGCCGGTCAGGCCGGTGTCCCCGTGGGGACCGCCGATGACGAACTTGCCGGTGGGGTTCACATGCAGGATGAAGCTGTGGATCAGGCGGGCGGTCTGCTCCGGAAGGGCTTCCTTAAGGCGCGGGATGAGGATGGTCTCCACATCATAGCGGATCTTGGCCTGCATCTCGAAATCGACCCGGGCCTGGCCGAACTCGCGGACGGCATCGACATAGGACATCTTGCCGAGGGTCTCCGGGACGAACTCGTCGTGCTGGGTGGAGATGACGATGGTATGGACCTTCACGGGCTGGTGCGTCTCCCCGTCGTACTCGATGGTGAACTGGGACTTGGCGTCCGGGCGGAGGTACGGCATCAGTTCCGGCTCCTTGTGGCGGATGTCAGCCAGGATCTTGAGGGCGAGGTGGCTCAGGTACAGCGGCAGAGGCATGTAGTCCTCGGTGTCGCGGCAGGCGTAGCCGAACATCATCCCCTGGTCACCGGCACCCTGGTCATCGGCCTCGGCGCGCTCCACGCCGCGGTTGATATCGGCGCTCTGCTCGTGCAGGGCGGACATCACGCCGCAGGAGTTGCCGTCGAACATATACTCGGCCTTGTTATAACCGATGTTATTGATGGTGTTCCGGACGGTGGTCTGGATATCGACGTAGGCTTCGGACTTGACTTCGCCCATCACCACGACCATGCCCGTGGAGCAGAAGCTCTCGCAGGCGACCTTGGATTCGGGGTCCTGGCGGAGGAACTCGTCCAGGATGGCGTCGCTGATCTGGTCGGCCACTTTGTCCGGATGGCCTTCGGAAACGGATTCGGAAGTGAAGAGATAGTTCATATCATAAAAAAATTAGCCCCGTACAGAGGCGGAGGCTAAAAACACAAAACACTGATATGAAATGTAATTTAGCATTTTTTAACGTGGTTGCAAGCAATCCAAATCTGTCCACCTATGTTTTTGGGAGTGCAAAGGTACGACTATTTTTCGAATCTGCAAAAAATATTTAACAAATTTTTACAAAATTCACCTAACTCATTATCAACCAGAACTTTAAATAAAAAACCCTGGTGCAAATGTACCAGGGAAATATAAATAATTAATTGAAATTCAAGTATTTAAGCGAAACGCGCAACTAGTAATCGCCCCTATCCATCTCGCGACGGACGTCGCGTTCTTTGATGGTATTGCGCTTGTCGTATTCCTTTTTGCCTCGGGCGAGGGCGATCTGGAGTTTGGCGTAGCCGTTGTCGGCGATGAAGAGTTTGACAGCGACGATGGTGAGGCCCGCTTTTTTGTCCTCCATGAAGAGGTGGTTGAGTTCGCGGCGGGTGAGGAGGAGGCGCCGGTCGCGGACGGGTTCGTGCTGGCCCCAGGAGCCCCAGTGGTACTGGGCGATGTTCATGCCGCGGACGTAGAGCTGGTTGCCAGCGAAATAGCAATAGGCATCCTGGAGCGAGGCTTTGCCCGCCCGGATGGACTTGATCTCCGTCCCCACCAGCTGGATGCCGGCGGTATAGGTCTCGAGGAACTCGTAGTCGAACGAGGCCCGGCGGTTCTTGATCTGTATGGTACTCTTCGCTTTCGGCATAGGGTTGCAAAGGTACAACTTTTTCTCTAATTTTGTGGTATGTCCCTCCCGAACAAGACCCAGCTCCTCCCCGACCGCCCCGGCATTCCGCCGATGGCCGCGATGCCCGAGGCCGAAACCATCGACACCGCCGCCCTGGCGCGGGCTTATGCCGATGGCGACATCGACCTGATCTGCGTCCTCGGCCCCACCGCCTCCGGAAAAACTCGCTACGCGGTTCAGCTCGCGCGGGCCCTGGGCAATGCCGAGATCCTTTCGGCCGATTCCCGGCAGGTGTACCGCGGGATGGACATCGGCACCGGGAAGGACCTCGACGAGTATGGGGAGATGCCGTACCACCTCATCGACCTGGTCCCCGCGGGAAGCAAATACAACATCTACGAGTATCAGGGGGCCTTTGCCGATGCTTATGCCGATGTGCGCTCCCGGGGACGGATCCCCATCCTCTGCGGCGGCTCCGGCCTCTACATCGAATCCGCCACGCGTGCGTATAAATTTGATAAGGAAAACGGTGTCCCCGCCGACCGCCTCCCGCAAAAGACCTTCTACATCGGCACCCTCGTCTCCCGCGAGGAACGCGTCGCGCGCATCGACAAGCGCCTGGACGAACGGTTGGAAGACGGTCTCGCGGAAGAAGTCCAAGGCCTTCTAAACAGTGGTATCCCGGCCGAGGACCTTCTCTGGTACGGCCTTGAATACAAATTCGTTACGCAGTATTTACTGCAGGAGATTTCCTACGAAGAAATGCGCATCCTCCTCGCCAACGCCATCCACCAGTTCGCCAAACGCCAAATGACCTGGTTCCGCGGCATGGAACGCGACGGCGTCCGCATCCACTGGGTCAAGCCCTAGCTATTGCTTCGAAGGTTGATGAGAGAATGACCGACGCGGGCCCTCGGCTTCGCGCCAGTAAGCCGCATCGAAGTCCGTAGGATACTTGAAACCTTCCCCTTCGTGTTCCAGCCGGAAGGCCACGTAAGTGATTGGCAGGCCCATCTTTAAGAACATTGATTCATAGAATGTTTGCACCTCGAACACTGCCGGAAGATCCGGTAGTTCAGGCAGGGTATCCTTTTGCCCATCGGAGATGGGAGGGGTCGCGAAGCGACGGTTTTCAGAAGGATACCCTGTCTGAACGCCATCGCGATAAATATCCGTCCCGAAAGCAAGCACTTGCAGGTTATTTTCCCGGATAACGGACATCGTATATTCGTAAAGGAAACGAGAGTCCGTCTTCAGATGGACAATACCGTTGGGTTTAAGGAAACGGTGGTAGCGCTGGAGGAAGAGGGGCGAGGTGAGGCGGGAGTTTTCGCTGCCGCGGAGTTGGGGGTCGGAGAAGGTGAGCCAGATTTCGGAGATCTCGCCCGGACCGAAGAAGGCGTCGATGAACTCGATTCGGGTGCGGAGGAAGGCGACATTGCCCATGTTCTCCTCCGTGGCCTCCTTGGCGCCCTTCCACAGGCGTGCGCCTTTGATATCGACCCCGATGAAGTTCATCTCCGGATGCCTGCGAGCCAATGCGATCGTATAATCACCCTTCCCGCAGCCCAGTTCCACCACGATCGGCTGGTCCTTCGCGAACATGTCGCGATTCCAGTGTCCTTTAATATCGTGATCCCTGAGAATCAACTCCTTGGAGCCTTCCGGCTTGGCGAGCACCGACGACGCGTCCGGCTGCAACAGGCAGCGGAACGTCTCGTTCTCGGCGAATTTCTTGAGTTTACCGTGTCCCATCTAATCTTTCTTACGCTCGACCACCAGGCCCATCCCGCACAGCCCCTCCGGCGGATTGTTCACCCGCACCGACAGCACCCACTGGCCCCACTCCTCAGGCCGAACCCCGGCCCGGTAAGGCACCCGGATCTGGCGCGAGAAATAGGTCCCCTGCCCTTCCATCGGCATATACACATCCTCCTTAAACACATGGAAAGAGGGTGAAGTCCAAGTGACTGTCAATGGCAACGCCGTCAGATTCCTCAACGAATCCATCGGCGCGTCCACCCGGGTATAAAAGTCAAAATCATACGAAGCCGTACTATCCGTCATATCCACAAAGAACGTGTACGGCCCCTCCCCCTTCACGAACTTCTCATAAGACATCGGCTCCCGACATCCGGTAAGGGTGGCAAAGGCGACGAGGCAAAGTATGATGGCTTTACGGGTCATAAATTATTCTTTCGGCTTCTGGCCGCCGCCCTTGTTCCGATTTCTATTCCGATTGTTCTTATTACGACGCTTCTTCTTGCGCGCCTCGTCAAAGCGGGAGATACTATCGTCACCCACAGCGGTAACGAACTCAGGTGCAACAGGTTCAGCGTCGGGAAGAAGTGTTTCCGGCTTGCGGCCGTTGCGGTTCATCATGATGATTTCGCGGACCTCGGAGGCCGGAAGCGGATACATCTTTGCGAGGGAGCCCTTCTCGTAGGAGAAGTACATTGTCTCCGAAAGGATGTCCGTCTTCACCAGATAGGCCAGACCGTCCTCGAACTCCAGCGGCTCGGAGACCTTCGGAATGCGGGAGTGCGCGTCCATGTAAGCGGCCACCTCATAGTTCAGGCAGCACTTGAGCTTGCCGCACTGGCCCGCCAGTTTCTGCGGATTCAGGGAAAGGTCCTGCACCCGCGCGGCGGAGGTCGTAATAGACTTGAACTCCGTGATATAGTTCGCGCAGCACAGCTCGCGGCCGCAGATACCCAGGCCGCCGATCAGACCGGCTTCCTGGCGCGCCCCGATCTGCTTCATCTCCACGCGGATATGGAACTCCTCCGCGAAATCCTTAATCAGCTGGCGGAAGTCCACGCGACCGTCGGCGATATAGTAGAAGATGGCCTTCGTACCGTCCCCCTGGAACTCCACATCGCCGATCTTCATCTCCAGACCCAGATTCGCCGCGAGCACGCGGGAACGGATCATCGTCTCCTGCTCCCGGGCGATGGCGTCCTGCCAACGCTCGATGTCATAAGGCTTGGCCTTGCGGTAAATCTTCCGGAAAGTGGTCTTGTCCGGCTCGATGCCCCGGCATTTCATCTGCCGGCCCACAATCGGTCCCTCCAAGGTCACGATGCCCAGGTCGTGGCCGGTCTGCGCCTCCACGACGACCAGGTCGCCGGTCTTGATGCTCTGGCCGGAACCATTGACATAGAAGCCTTTGCGGGTATTCTTGAAGCGTACCTCGAACAGATTCCCATACTGCTCCTGGCCGATGCCCTTGAGGTAATCGTACACCTCCAGCTTGCAGCAGCCCTGGCGGTAGCGGATCTCCTCCACCCCCGCTTCCTCGTTGCCGCTGATCACGCAGCCCCGCGAGCAGTCATATCGCACGTTTTCGTTGCTATCCATCATAGTGCATTCATATAGAGTCGGTTCACCAGGTCGGTGAACAGGATTTTCTGGTTGACGTTGCGTTCCAGCAACAGGAGGGCCCTGTCCAGCGCCGGGAGCGCCTGGCGGGAGAAACTCCGGCGCAGCCTTCCGGCCGCCTCCGTGCAGAACGCCGCCTCATCTTCGGGCACATCGGCCAAATCCGACAGCCCCTGCTGAATGAGGAAGATGTTCCGCAAACCTTCCCCGGCGACGCGGCAGAAACGCTTCTGCTTCTCGCGGGAGCCAAGTTCCGCGACCGCATCCCCCGTTTCCAATGCTCCGAGGAGGTCCTTACGCAGAAGGGCGTCCACCAGATCGTGGAACAGGTCGGAAAGCGCGGCCGTATCGGCGGCTTCCCTGGCATGGACCTCCCGGTCTTCCGCCCGGGAAAAAGGCCGCACGCGCAGGAACAGGCAGCGGGAATAAATGGTTGTCAATACCTTCTCCGGCTGGAGCGTAACCAGCAGGAACAAAGTCTTCTCCGGCGGTTCCTCCACCATCTTCAGCAGGGCGTTCGCCGCCTGCTGGTTCATCTTCTCGGGCAGGTACAGCACCACCGTCCGATAACCGCCTTCCACCGCGGAGAGCGAGAGTTTATCCAGGATGGAACGGGCCTCGAAGACCGAGATCAGGCTTGACTTACTCTCTATGCCGATGGCCGCGTAAAGTTCGTTCTCGTAGAAACAGGGATTCTCCTGCAGGAGCGTCCGGAACTCGCCGATGAAATGGTCCGAGACAGGCTTATCCTTGGCCGGGCCCGCGACCGGGAAGACGAAATGGATGTCGGGGTGGATGAGTTTCTTCACCCGGGGATTATGCCCATAGACCTCGTCCAGAAAGTCCAGGATGAGCGGGAACGCCGCCCCACCGTCGTTCTGGTGCAGCAGCATCGCATGCGGAATCCGGCCGCTCTCCGCCATCTGCCGGAGGGCCGCCGCAACCGAAGCGTTGCTGACCGAGAGATCCATAGGTTAAAAAGTCCTTTCGCCCACAAAACGGGCTATTTTTGCAAGATACGATTTTTCTTCCGTTTCCGGAAGTTCTTCCAGGCAGAAAACCGCTTCTTGGATGTATTTCTCCATTTCTTTCACGGCCGATGCGACGCCGTCATGCTCCATGACGAAGCCTCGCACCCGGACCGCGAGGTCCGGCATATCGGAGATCTGCCCGACAAGCGACCGGATGGTCGATGCCTCTTCCACCGATACGGAATCCAACGCGCAGAGCAGCGGAAGGGTGATTTTCTGTTCCAGCAGGTCGATGCCCATGGGTTTTCCCAGCCCCTCTCCCCCGGCATAGTCGAAGATGTCGTCCTTGATCTGGAATGCCAAACCCAGATTCCGCGCATAGCCCTCGAGCGCAGCGGTCCACTCCTCGGGTGCATCGGCAGAAACCGCACCGGCCAGGATGGCCGCCTCGAACAGGGAGGCCGTCTTGGAGTAGATGATGTGGATGTAATCTTCCCGGGTCGTATCGGCATTGGAAGCCTTCTGCAGCTGCAGGAGCTCCCCTTCCGCGAGGTCGGAGAGCGTCTTGGAGAACAGGCGGATGACCCGCTCGCTGTAGCGTTCCGCATCCAGGATGCAGCGGATGGCCTTCACCAGCCAGTAGTCCCCCACCAGCACCGAAGCCGGGCCGTTCAGGATGGACATGACCGTCGGACGGCCGCGCCGCTGGGAGGCCCCGTCCACGACGTCGTCGTGCAGCAGGGTGGAATTGTGGATCAGCTCGGAGGCGGCCGCGAAGCGGATGGAATCCGCCTTAATGCCGCCGCAGGCGCCCGCGGCGAGCAGCGACAACACCGGCCGGAGCATCTTCCCGCCCTGCGAAAGCAGGGACCGGTTCGTTGCATCCAGCAGGGCGATATCGCTCTTCAGGGATTCGTCCATCAGCGCGGACACTTCCGCCATCGGAGCGGCCAGAAAGGTCTTGATATCAGAGATATCCATTCTATTTCAAATAATCGGCAAGTTCCTCCACCGTGTCCGCGAAGACCAGCAGTTCCCGGTCGCGGGGGTCCAGCATCCCGGTCGCCACATAGTGATCCAGCAGGGCCTTGAAAGGGTCGAAGAACCCGTCCAGGTTCAGCGCATATACTTTCCCGCCATATCGTCCCAGCTTCGCCAGCACATGCGTTTCAATGATTTCGTCGAGGGTGCCGATGCCGCCGGGGAGGGCGATGGCAGCCTGTGTCCCCTGCCGCATCCGCTCCTTCCGTTCCGCCATCGTATCGGCCCAATGGATCTCCGTCAGGCCGTCATACTCGAGTCCGGCCATGAAGCGGGGCAGCACGCCGACATGCTTCCCGCCCAGACGCTTCATCTCGTCCGCGATGACCCCCATCGTCCCGCGCCAACTGCCGCCGGAAACCAAGGTCCAACCATAAGAGTGCAGCGCGCGAACCACTTCACGCGCTGCCTCGTTGTACTTAGGGTCGATGTCGCCGCTGGCCGAGCAGAAAACGACAGCCTTGCGCTCCGCCATTCCTTAGAACAGGACAGCCAGGGTCACCTTGACGCCCTGATAGCTCTTGAGGTCGACGTACGAAGACTTGATACCCTTCAAATCATCCTTGTTCAGGCGATCTTCCTTGTACAGTTTTCCAAAGTTCTGGAAAACCTGGCAGGATACCTGGATATGACGGGTGACTTCCAGTCCGAGACCGGCACCGGCGCCGAACTCGAGCTTGTTCTTGGCCTCAGGAATCGCGGCGTTGATCTTTTCAACGGTCGTTCCAGCCCTGTTCGTCAGCGATTCCTTCCCCGATACGGCATAGCCGATGAAAGGCTCCACGAAAACGTAAGGACGGAAGGCGACCAGGTCCGGGCCCCACTGGGCGCCGACGGAAAGCTCCACATAACCGGTCTTGGTTTCCACGGTGTTCTGGGTGCTGTTCTGAGTGAACTTGGCACCTTTCAACTGGTAACCCAGGGCAGGCTGGATGGCGAAACCGCCGCCCAGGTCGGCTTTGTAGAGGACGCCGGCCTCATAGAGAATCACGTCTTTGTTTTCCTTGGGGTTGTCCGACCCGCCCACGGTGGAGAGCGTCAGACCGCCTTTCACGCCGAACTGCTGGGCGCTGGCCGCCATCACCGAAGCGAAAAGGGCGGCTATGACTAAGATCTTTTTCATACTTCTTTCAATTTATGAGTTAGAAGAACAGAATGGCTAAGGAGAACTTGATACCCTTGAAATTCTTGACATGCTCGGAGAAGCTGCCGGAAGAGGCGGACTCCTCGTTCATCATCCTCCCCATGTTGTTGAACCACTGGACCGACAGCTGGATGTTTCCGGCGATCTCCAGGCCGCCGCCCAGGCCGAAGCCGTACTCGAACTTGTTCTTGGCCTGGTCCGTCCAACCCTCGACGCTGTCGGCGCCCCGGTCGGACGAGGTGATCTGGTAGCCGACGAACGGCTCCGCGAACACGAACGGGCGGAAAACCATGAGGTCCGGGCCCCACTGGAGTCCCACGGGCACTTCCACGAATCCGGTCTTCACCTTGAAATCCTCCGAACTGGCGGAATTCAGCTCGCCGAGACTCGCGCCCTTCACCTGGTACAGGACCGAAGGCTGGATGGCGAAACCGCCGCCCAGGTTGAACTTGTAGGTAAGGCCGGCGTGGTAGAGGCTGATCGACTCCACGTCTTCAGCGGTGGTCAATTCGGTCTTGGAGGAGGTGATACCGCCCACGATACCGAACTGCGCATGGGCCCGGGCGGCCAGTAGCAGGGACGCTGCCGCAACGACCGCGAGGGTGATGATCTTTTTCATACTTATAAGTTAGCGTTGATCTTGTCGACAAGGGTGCTCTTGGGCATGGCACCGACGGTCTTGTCCACGACCTGGCCGCCCTTGAAGAACAGCAGGGTGGGGATGCTCATGATGCGGTAGCGCATCGCGATCTCGTCGGCATCGTCCACATTGACCTTCACGACGGTGATCTTGTCGCCCATCTCCGCCTCGACTTCGTCCAGGAGCGGGGACAGCATGCGGCACGGGCCGCACCAGGTGGCCCAGAAGTCCACAATCACAAGCTTCTCGTCCGCGAGAAGGCCGTCAAAACTGGTATTGGTTGCGATAATTGCCATAATTCTTGGATTTTAGTGTTTCGCAAATATAGGAATATTTTTTCACAACGCGTCCTCCACCGGGAGGACGTAGGCCCGAAGGCCCAGCTTGGGATTGTCACGGTCGGTCGCGCGGAGGCGGTCCATGATTTCGGGCGCCAGGTCATTCTCCACCACGGTGAAAAGGGCGTGGTTCTGGGTAGGCCAGGCGTGGTTCCCGAGGTGCGGTTCACCGGTCTCGGAGCCCCGGCCGCCGATCTCTTCCCAGACGGTGTAGCCCCGCTGGCCGACGGCCTCCAGGAGCTCGACGATCTCCTGGTTGTAGGCTTGGTTATAAACGACGAATATTGCTTTCATATCCTAGGCTTTTTTCCGGTTCTTGCGTCTTTCCAGATGCTCGGTGATGCCGCAGTAGAGGACCGGGATGATGACGAGGGTGATGAGGGTGGAGATGGAAAGTCCCCAGGCCACGGTGACGCCGAGTCCGTTCCACATTTCGGAGCCTTCGCCCCGGCCCCACGCCATCGGCAGCATACCGCAGACGGTGGTGAGGGTGGTCATCAGGATCGGGCGGAGACGGCTCCGGGCCGCGGTCACGGAGGAGTCGCGGACGCTCATCCCACGCTCCTGGCACAGGATGGTATAGTCGATGAGCACGATACCGTTCTTCACCACGATACCCAGCAGGATGATGATGCCGATGAGGCTCATCACGCCGACGGCGAGGCCATGGAGCATGTTTCCGAGCGCCACGCCCGTGAAGGCGAACGGGATGGAGAACATGATCACCAGCGGGCCCAGGAAGGACTCGAACTGGGAAGCCATCACCATATACACGAGGATGACGATCAGGAGCATCAGGAGGATCATGTCGGAGAACATCGACTGCTGTTCCTCATAGTCGCCGCCGATGTCCCAGGACAGTTCGGCGGGCAGGGGTTCCTCCTCCATGATCGCCGTCACGGCCTCGACACCCTCACTCAGGGCGTGGCCGCGGGCCATCAGGCCGCGGACGGTGATGTATCGGTCACGGTTCTTGCGGGTGATGGTGGGCGGAACCTTGGACTCCACGACGGCGCCGAGGTCGCGCACCTTGATGCCGCGGCCCTGCGGGTTGTGGATGACGATGTTCTCGATATCCTCCACGCTCTGACGGAACTCCGGTGCGAAACGGACGCGGATGTTGTACTCCTCGCCGTCCTCGCGGTAGTAGGAAGCCACGGTACCGCTCATGGCCGCACTGACGGCGGAGGCGGCGGTGGTGGAAGTCAAACCGTTGAGCGCCAGTTTCTCGCGGTCGAAATCGACCTCATATTCCGGCGTGTACTGGTCGCGGCTCAGGATGGCCTGCACGAAGACGGGATTCTGCATCATCTTCTCGCGGATCTTCCGGGCCTCCGTTTCGGTCTGTTCGAAGTCATAGCCGTAGATCTCCAGTTCGACGGCGCTGCGGCCGCCCATGCCCATGCCGCCTTCCGTGACGGTGGACTTGTTGATCTCCGGGAATAGTCTGAGGTCCTCGCGGATGAGGTCGGCGATCTCCGAGGTGGAGCGCTTGCGGTCTTCCATCGACCCGATGTTGATGTTCATCGAGATCAGGTAGGCTCCGTTGCTGCGCATCGACGCGAAGGCGTTCTGGCTGTCGGCCTGGCCGAAGTTGTAGCTGAACACCTTGATCTCGGGCACATCGGCCGCAATCTTCGCATAAAGGCGCTCGGCCAATTCGCTGGTGACCTCCTGCGCCGTACCGATGGGCAGTTCCACGGAAACCTGGATACGGCCCTGGTCCGCCGTCGGGAAGTACTCGGTCTTCATCCGGGGGATGTAGATGGCGATGACGATCGCGAAGATGACGGCCGCGGCGAGCAGCACGAGCTTCTTATGGTCCATGCACCAAGCGATCATCTTGGAATAACCGCGGGAAATGTTGTCCAGCAGCCGGTTGACCGGGTCGAAGATGAAGTGGTACAGCTTGCCGCTCTTGTTCTCGTTGGTGAGGAGCTGCGAGCAAAGCATCGGAACGAGGGTGAGGGCCGCGGTCGTGGACACGATCATGATGATGGACACGATCCAGCCCAGCTGGCGGAACATGATGCCGGCCATGCCGGAGATCATCGTCAGCGGGAGGAACACGCACAGCATCGTGAGCGTGGACGCGATGACGGAGATACCCACCTCGGCGGTGCCGTGGACGGCGGCCTCCTTCGGCTTCTCTCCCCTTTCCAGGTGCGTGGTCACATTTTCCAGGACGACGATGGCGTCGTCCACGACCATGCCGATGGCGATCGAGAGAGCGGACATCGAGATGATGTTCAGGGTGTTCCCCGTCGCGAACAGATACATCAGGGACGCCAGGAGGGCGATCGGGATGGACAGGATGACGATGAGGGTACCCTTCCATCGACCCAGGAAGATATACACGATGAACATCACCACGAGGAAGGTGATGAGGATCGTCTCCTTCAGGGAGTTGATGGTGCGGAGGATGTTGTCGGAGGAGTCGATGACCGTGGTGATTTCGATGTCGGACGGCAGGTTGCGCTCCAGCTTGGCCAGTTCGCGCTTGACGCCGCGGATCACGTTCACGGTGTTGTAGCCGGACTGCTTCTGGATGATGATCTGCGCGCCCCGGACGCCGTTCGTGTAGGATTCCTGGGACTTCTCCTCCAGGCCGTCGCTCACGCGGGCGACGTCACGGAGATAGACGACTCCGCCGTTCACATAGCCCAGGACGATGTTCTCCAGTTCGGAGGGATCCTGGAACTCCTTCTTGATGCGGAGGGTATAGGTGTCGGAGCCGATGTCGATGCTGCCGGAAGGGACGTTCCGGTTCTCGGCGGCGATGACGCTGGAAATGGAAGCGATGGAGAGCCCGTAAGCCTCCAGCTTGTTCGGATCGCAGTAAACCTGGATTTCGCGCTGCGGGGCGCCGGTCACGGAGACCGTACCCACGCCGGTGACACGCGCCAGCGGGGTGGCCACCCGTTCGTCCAGGATCTTGTCCAGGGCGGAGACGCTCTGGTTCGCCGTCGCGGACATGATCATGATGGGCATGTCGTCCGCGCTGAACTTGAAGATGGTCGGGGAGGACGCGCCGTCGGGCAGCGTCTGGCTGACCATGCTCAGCTTGTCGCGCACGTCGTTCGTCGCGACTTCGATGTCGGTGCCGTATTCGAACTCGAGGGTGAGCACGGAAATGTTCTCCCGCGAGTTGGACGTGATGTCCTTCAGGTTCGCGACGCCGTTCAGGGAGTTTTCCAGGACCTTCGTGAGGTTGTTCTCCACGTCCTCCGCGCTCGCGCCCGGATAGGACGACATCACCATGATGGTGTTGGACTCGATATCCGGGAAGTTGTCCACCGGAAGCCGGGTCAGGGAGAACACGCCGAGGATCGCGAAGGCCAGGAAGACCAGGGCGGTCGTCACCGGATGGTTGACGGATGTTCTGTAAATGCTCATGCTACTCGATGACTAGGACCTTGATGCCGTCCTTGAGGGTGGACTGGCCTTTCCGGACGACGGTGTCGCCTTCATTGACACCGTCGATGACCTCGTATTCCGTGCCGATGTGACGGCCGAGGGTGACGGGGACGTAGCTCACCGTATTGTCGAGGTTCAACAGATAGACGAACTTCTGGCCGGTGCCTTCCTGCTTGACAATGCACTGGTCGGGCAGGACGACGCGGTGGTTGGTGCCGAAGACCACCTTCACGCGGGCGAACATGCCCGGACGCAGGGCGCGGTCCGCGTTCTGGACCAGCACCTCGGCGTTGAAGGTGTGCGTGGCGGCGTTGATGGTCGGGTACAGGCGGTTCACCTTGCCGGTGAAGGTGCGGCCCGGAAGGGCGTCGACCGTCAGGGAGACGGTATCGCCTTTCTTGACCTTGGTGTACTCGCTCTCGGAAATGCCCACGAGGAGTTTCACCGGAATCACCTGCTGGACGGTGAACAGCGGCGCGCTCATCGAGAACATGTCGCCCTTGTCGAAGTTGCGGGCGGTCACGAAACCGTTGATGGGGCTGCGCAGGATGGTGTTCTCCAGGAGGTTCTGGTAGTTGGTCTTGCGGACCTTGTAGCCGAGTTCGGCGGCCTCGAAATCGGACTGGGAGACGCCGCCTTCCTCATAGAGGCCCTTCAGACGGGCGTATTCCACCTCGTCGTTCTGGATCTGGAGCTCCAGCTGCTCGAGCTGGTAGCGGTCCATCTCGGCGAGGACCTGGCCTTTGACGACATAGTCGCCCACCTCCACGTTGATCTTGCGGATACGGGCGCCGGTCTGGGGCATGATATTGTTCGTGGCGTATGCCTCGACGGTCGAGGAATAGGTGCTCTCTTCGGCGACGTCACGGGAGGTGGCGGAGACAACCTCGACGGACGGGGTGACGTTCGCCGCCGGGCCGCCGGGGAAACCGGGGCCGCCGGCCGGCTGCTGGCTGCCGCCCCTGCTTCCGCAGGAGAGCACGGCCAGGGGGGCCAGGAGCGTGAATAGGATCTTGCAGTTCATATGTTAATTCTCGTTAAAATCGTAACCAAGGGTCTGCTCCAGGCCGGCCTTCGCGATAACGAAGTTGTAGATGGCCTGGGAGACGGCGAGTTTGGACTGGGTCAGCACCAGTTCCGTATTGTTGAGGTCCGTGAGGGTGCTCTTGCCGAGCTGGTAGGACTTGACGGCGATGTCGTAGGCCTTCTCGGCGGAGGCGAGGGCCTCCCTCGAGGCGTCGTACGTGCGCATCGCGGTGTCCATCGTGCCGAGGCTCTGGCGGATGCCGATGCGGAGCTGCCGCTCGGTGTTCTCCCGTTGGAGCGCGAGCTCATCGGCCTGGACCTGCGCCTGCTTGATGGCGTGGTAGCGCTGGCCGCCCGAGAAGATCGGAATCGACAGGCTCACACCGATGGTGCTGGACGGGAACCACTTCCACTGGCTCAGGTTGAAAATGTCGCTCTGTGTCAGGTAGGAGTAGGAGAAGGTCAATGACAGGGTCGGGAGATAGGCGTACTGCTGCATCCGGATCTGCCGGGCCATCATCTCGGCCTGCTGCGCGAGCTGCCGGAGCGTGGAGTTGCCCTCCAGCGTCGCCTCGGAACCCTCGGCAATATCGCTGAACATCTGACCGGCATATTCCTCCAGGGTGCCGGCCACGTCGATGTTCCGGTCCAGGTCGATGCCCATCACGGCCTTGAGCTGCCACAGGGCCAGCTCCACGGAATTCTCCGCGTTGTACAGGTTCGGGATGGCGGCCGCGACATTGGCTTTCGCGCGGGTGAGATCGAGTTCGGAGGCCTTCGCCGCGTTGTAGCGCATCTCGGTGAGCTTGAAATTCTCCACCGCGTTCTCGAAGACCGAGTTATACACATTGTAAGCCTCCTTCGCGAACAGGATCGCGTAGTAGGCCTGCTTCACGGAAGCGACCGTGCCAAGGCGGGACTCCCGGGCCTGTTCCACGGCCAATTCCACCTGGTCGCCGGACAGCCGGAGGCTCTCCCAGAGCTGGAAGTTCACCAGCGGCATCTGGGCGCTGAGACCGAGGGTGACGGAATGGGAACGGCCCATTTCCATCGGCTCGGAAGAAGAGGACGAGCCGCCTTCCTGGCTGGCGTTCGGGTCCACATACGGGACGAACGGAACGCCGGTGCCGGCATACAGCTGCTCGATGTAGTACATAATGGGGTTCATCAGGGATGCCATCATACCGGCCATACCGCCGCCCGAGGAAGAACCGCCTTCGTCGTCGGTCTTGTCGGAGCCGAAGTAAACCTTCTGCTTCTTGAGGGCGTAACTGTACATGCCCGATCCGCTCACCTGCGGAAGCAGGGAGCCATAGGAGCCCTTCCGGGCGTACTCCTGCCGCTGGATCTCCAGATCCGCGACTTTCACGGAGGTGTTCTCGCTGAGGGCGATCTTCAGGGCGTCCTCCAGGGTGAGGACGACCTTATCCCCTTCAGGCTCCACCCCGTCCTGGTACTGCGCCAAAGCGGGCAGGGCAAGAAGGGCGCCTGTAGCGAAAACGGCAATTCGTTTCAGAAACATATACTAACTAAACTTTTACTTGTTGAGAGGCTTCGCGTAGTGCGTCGCTTTCTTCTTGGCCTTGACCGCTTCCGGATGGATCGCGGCGGCCGGAATCTTCTTCTTGAATGCCCAGACGAGGAACACGATGCCGATGATGACGAACGGGATGGACAGGAGTTGGCCCATGTTCAGGGACATCGCCTTCTCGAACTCCACCTGCGGTTCCTTGATGAACTCGATCAGGAAACGGCTGCCGAAGCACACCAGCAGGAAAATGCCGATGAACTCGCCCCGGAACATCTTGTCCAGCCGATGCTTGTACAAGGCGACGAGGGCAAAGCCCAGCAGCAGATAGGTGAAGCCCTCATACAGCTGCGTAGGATGCTTGGGCTCGGTCTCCCCGCGGAGCTCGAAAATGAAGCCCCAGGGCAAGCTCGTGGGATTGCCGTAGATCTCGGAGTTGAACAGGTTGCCGAAGCGGATGAAAGCACCCGCAAAGGCTACCGCGATGGCCAGATGGTCCAGCAGCCAGACAAAGTCGATGTCAAACCGCTTTCCGTAGTGGTGCGCGAACCACCAGATGCCGATGAACAGAGCGATAGTGCCGCCGTGGCTGGCGAGACCGCCCTTCCAGGGCATGAAGATCTCTAAGAAACCCTGCCAGCTGCCCAGATAGTAATCCGGCTGGTAGAACAGGCAATGCCCGAGGCGGGCGCCCACGATGGTGCAGATAAGGAGCGTATAAAGCAGCGGATCCAGCATTTTCTTGTCCACCTTTTCCCGGTCGCAGAACCACGAGAAGATGAACCAGCCCAGGATGAACCCGCTCACGAACAGGAGCGAATACCAGCGGAGCTCGAAATTTCCGATATGGAAGATGGCCGGATCGACGTGCCAATGGACGACTAATGCATTCATAAACATCACAGATAGAATTCCTATTGTAAGGAACTTACAAAGATAATGCTTTTCTGTGAGAAAAAAGACAAAAAAACGTGCGGGCGTATGTGCCCGCACGTGTGACAATTCCGGAAGCCGGAGTCTTAGTCCTGGATCGCGGCGATGCCGGGGAGGATCTTGCCTTCGATGGCTTCGAGCATGGCGCCGCCGCCGGTGGAGACGTAGGAGACCTTGTCGGCATAGCCCATCTGGGTCACGGCCGCAACGGAGTCTCCGCCGCCCACGAGGGTGTAAGCGCCCTTCGCGGTGGCCTCGGCGAGGTCCTCAGCGATCTGGAGGGTACCCTTCGCGAAGTTCGGGAGCTCGAACACGCCCACGGGACCGTTCCAGAGGATGGTCTTGGAGGAGAGGATGATCTTCTTCCAGATCTCGAGGGATGCCGGGGAAGCGTCCATGCCCTCCCAATCATCGGGAATGTGGTAGATGTCGAAGATCTGCTGCGGGGTGTCGTTGTCGAACTTCTGGCCGCAGACGGTCGCGACGGAGAGGGAGACGTTCACGCCCTTCTCCTTGGCGGTCTTCAGGATCTCGAGGGCATCGGGCATGAGGTCGTCCTCGTGCAGGGACAGGCCGATGTTGCCGCCCAGGGCCTTGATGAAGGTGTAGCCCATGCCGCCGCCGATGATGAGGTTGTCCACCTTGCCGACGAGGTTCTTCAGGACCGCGAGCTTGGAGGAAACCTTGGAGCCGCCGATGATGGCGGTCAGCGGGCGCTCGGCGTTCTTGAGCACGTTGTCGATGGCCTTGATCTCTCCTTCCATCAGGTAGCCGAACATCTTGTCGTTCGGGAAGTACTCAGCGATGAGGGCGGTGGAGCCGTGGGCGCGGTGGGCGGTGCCGAAAGCGTCGTTGATGTAGCAGTCGGCGTAGGAGGCGAGCTTCTTGACGAACTCCTTCTGGGACTCCTTGACGGCCTTCTTGGCGGCCTTCTTCTCGTCCTCGGAGGCGTCCTCGGCGAGGCCGCGCGGCTTGCCTTCTTCCTCGGCGTAGAAACGGAGGTTCTCCAGGAGGAGGGCCTCACCCGGCTTCAGGGCCGCGGCCTGCGCGTCGGCCTTCTGGCAGTCATCGGCAAACTGGACGGGAACGCCCAGGCACTCGGAAACGTGGTTCACGATGTGCTTGAGGGAGAACTTCGGATCGACCTTCTTCGGACGTCCGAGGTGGGACATGATGATGACGGCGCCACCCTTCTCGAGCACTTTCTTGAGGGTAGGCATGGCCCGGCGGATGCGGGTGTCGTCGGTGATGTTGAAGTTCTCGTCAAGGGGAACGTTGAAGTCGACTCTCACGATGGCTTTCTTGCCGGTGAAGTCATAGCTGTCGATGAACTGTTGCATATCTAAGGGTTTAATGGTTTTCCAGTCCGCAAATTTAACTATCTTTGCCTAAAATTCAAAGGACATGACGATCGAATACCCCGCCGCCTACTGGAAGGACTACGAGCTCATCGACTCGGGCCGCGGCGAAAAGCTGGAACGGTTCGGAAAATATGTGCTCCGCCGCCCGGAGCCCAAGGCCCTGTGGGCGCCTTCCCTTTCGGAAAATGAGTGGAGGAAACTCTGCCACGTGGTGTTCCGTCCGGGCGCTGGCTTCGGGAAAGCCGGCAAGGAGGACAGCGGCACCTGGGAGAAGACGCGCAAGATGGATGACCAGTGGAGCATCGCCTACAACGGCGAGCCGGATCCGGCAACCCACGCTGCCTCCGACCTCCACATCGCCCTCCGGCTGGGTCTCACGTCCTTCAAGCACGTGGGCGTGTTCCCCGAGCAGGCCGCAAACTGGGAGTATATCTTCCGGGAGACCTCCCGTCTGGGTCGCATCGCGAAGGCGAACGGCCTCCCCGCCCCCAAGGTGCTGAACCTGTTCGCCTACACCGGCGCCGCCTCGCTGGCCGCCAAGGCCGCGGGCGCCGACGTCACGCACCTCGACTCCGTTCGCCAGGTGGTCACCTGGGCACGCGAAAACATGGAGCGCAGCGGCCTGGACGGCGTGCGCTGGGTGGTCGAGGACGCTTTGAAGTTCGCCAAGCGGGAAGCCAAGCGCGGCAATGTATACCAGGGCATCATCCTGGACCCGCCCGCCTATGGACACGGACCGGACGGTGAAAAATGGAAGCTGGACGAGCTGCTGTTCGACCTGCTGAAGAACGTCTCCCAGATCCTGGCGCCCCGCGATTCCTTCATGGTCCTGAATCTCTACAGCAACGGCTACTCCGCCATGCTGGGCGAAACCACCGTCCGTGAGGCGTTCGGCCTGAAGCCGGAACCCGGCTTCACCCCCGCCCCCGGTCACGACGGCAGCTACCTCGCCCTGGAAAGCGGCGAGCTCGCCCTGCGGGACGCCTTTGGCAAGGTCCTCCCGCTGAGCATTTTCGTCCGGTTGAAACGATAATTTCCTATTCGGTCACTTCCATCGAATCGATGGAGGGAATGTCCTCTTCTTCAGGGATCGAGCTGCCCGTGACGACGTTGATGAGGAGGTCAAGGGAGTCGAGGATCTTGTCGGAGAGGTCCTTGTCGCCGTACTGCTTGAAGACGTCGGACAGGTAGAGGAGGCAGCGGTGGCAGTTCTCGAAGTTCGTGGGAGCGTAATCGAAGAATTCCAGGTAGAAGCGGGAGGAATCCAGCAGGGAATCCGCCATCTTCAGGCCCAGTTCACGGGCCTTGTCCTTATCGCCCAGGTAGTAATAGTTCTCCACCATCTGGATGACCATGTAGTCGTTGCCCGAGAAGCCGAGCGGAATGCTTTCCAGCGGGAAATTCTCCTCCGGGAACGCCTCCTGGCTGCGGTTCATGATGTCCAGGGCCTTCTCGTTTTCGCCCGCGTCGATGAGGGCGTTCGCGACGGTCAGGAACATCTGGCGCTGGGAAAGCACGCCCAGGAAGGTGTACATGTTCTGGTAATCCACGAAATAGTCCTTCCGGCTGAGGGCGTCCCACTTGTAGGTGCCGTCCGTCATCTTCTCGTACAAGGCCACGGCATCGACCTTACCGGCGTCGGTGTTGCCGATCTTGTTCTTGATGGGGACGAAGCGGTAGGAGAAACCGTCGTACATCAGATAATCCCGGATGCCGATGTTCAGGTCACCGCCCATGTTCAGCAGGTGCAGCGGACGGTCCCACTGGTAGTTGGACAGGAGGTCCAGCATGAAGAGCTCCGGCTTGGACAGGTAGCTCTTGTCCTCGGACATCGAGAGGGTGATGGCCTCGGGGATCTCGTCGGCCATGGACTCGGGGACGATGCCGTACTTGAGGCAGTTCTCCTTGTTCACCGGGATGACGATCTTGCGGGCGCAGATGAAGTCCACCTTGCGGCGGGAGGTCAGTTCCACCTTCATCGCGGGATCCTTGAACACGTCCATCACGTCCTGGATATGCATCGGCGAGCCGTCGTCATAGGCGATGAAGACATACTCGTTCGTGCCGTACAGGTACTGCGACTGCGGGACGGTCAGCGGCAGGGGCTTGGACTCGTTGCAGGCATATTTCATCTGGTCGATGTACCAGTCGGTGCCCAGCAGGGAGGTGTTCACCACGCGGACGTCCGTGCGGAAGCCCTCGATTTCCTGCGCATACCAAAGCGGGAAGGTATCGTTATCGCCATGGGTAACGAGCATACCGTTCGGGCCCACGGAATTCAGGTAGTTCTCCGCCATCTCCGTAGAAGTAAAGCGGTTGGAGCGGTCGTGATCGTCCCAGTTCTCCTCCGCCATCAGCGCGGGAACGCCAAGGCAAAGGACGGAAGCACCCACGGCAACGGCCTTGGTGGCCTTGCCCTTGGTAGCGTCGTTGAGCCACTCGTACAGGGTGGCGACGCCGAGGCCGATCCAGATGGCGAACATATAGAACGAGCCGGCATAGGCATAGTCCCGCTCACGCACCTGATAAGGCGGCTGATTGAGGTATAGGACAATGGCAATGCCCGTCATGAAGAACATCAGGAACACGATCCAGGAGCCGCGTTTGTCGCGGTCGAACTGGAACACGAGGCCCAGGAGACCCAGCAGCAGCGGCAGGAAGAAATAGTGGTTCTTGCCCTTGTTCTCCGCGAGGACGGCCGGAGCATCGCGCTGGTCGCCGAGGCGGAGCCGGTCGATGAAGCCGATGCCGCTCTCCCAGTTTCCGTAGAAGAGTTCGCCCGGGACCGGGCTGTGGATCTCGTTCTGGCGGCCGACGAAGTTCCACATGAAATATCGCCAGTACATCCAGTTGAGCTGATAGTCGAAGAAGAAGCGGAGGTTCGCGCCGAAGGTGGGCTTCTTGTGCGTCGCGCCCTTCACGCGGATGCCCTTGCCGTTCATGTAGGTCTCGTAGAAATCGACATAACTCTGGCTGGCGTTGGACCACATGCGGGGGAAGAACATCTTGCCCTCCGGGAGGTAGTCGGCGTCGGCGGGCGCCTCGGCATGGACATATTTCCCGTCCAGCGGAGCCCAGTACTTGCCCGTCTTGAGGTCATACGGGGCGTCGAAATACTGGCCGTACAGGAGCGGCGTGGAGCCGTACTGCTCGCGGGAAAGATACCGCACAAGTGTATAGGCGTTGTCCGGCTGGTACTCGTTCGTCGGGGTCTTCACCGAGGAACGGATGATGACGATGGAGAACAGCGAGAAGCCGATCACCAGGGTGGTGACGCAAAGCAGCACCGTGTTCCAGAACACCTTCTCCTTCTTGAGCGTATAGAACAGCGCCCAGAAGCAAAGGGCCAGGAGGGCCACCATGAAGAAGAGCGAGCCGCTGTTGTACGGCAGGCCGAACCCGTTCACGAAGATGCGGTCGAAGAAGGCAGCGAGCTTCGGGAGGTACGGGATGAACAGGAACACCAGGAGCGCCTCGATCACGACACCGATGAGGAAGATGCCCAGGAGCCGCTTGAAAGGCAGTTTCTTGTCCTCGTTCTTCCGGTAGTAGTACATGAAGACGAAGGCCGGAATGGTGAGGAGGTTCAGCAGGTGGATGCCGATGGAAAGGCCCATCAGGAAGGCGATCAGCACGATCCAACGGTTCGCGTGGGGCTCGTCGGCCCCCTCGTACCACTTGCACATCGCCCAGAAGACGACGGCCGTCACCAGGGACGACATCGCGTACACCTCGCCCTCCACCGCGGAGAACCAGAAGGTGTCGGAGAAGGTATAGGCCAATGCGCCCACGGCGCCGGCGCCGAAGATGGCGATGGCCTGCGCCACGCTATATTCAGATGGCCGGTCGGAGCCGGCCATGACGGACGAGCCCGGCTTGACCAGCCGCTTCGCGAAAAAGACCGTGGTCAGGTACAGGAAGAAGATGGTGAGCGCCGACAGGATGGCGTTCATCGCGTTCACCGTCACGGCCGCCTTCTCCGGCGGTACGGGAATGGTGAAGATACGCGCAAACAGCTGGAACACCGGGTTTCCCGGGGGGTGTCCCACCTCCAGCTTGTAGGAAGATGCGATGAATTCACCGCAGTCCCAGAAGGAGGCGGTGGGCTCTATGGTGGAGAGATACGTGACGGCGGCGACCACGAAAACGGCCAGCGCGACGATCAGGTTCCACAGGTTGAATTTCTTCTTATCCATGTACGCTTCGTTCAATAACCTACAAAGGTAATAATAAATCCGGCAAAGGGCAAACCGCTACCGTACCCCGACGAACATCCGGCAGAGGCCGAAAGTGAAGGTGCGGAAGCGCACGGCGGTGAAGCCCGCCTGCTCCATCATCCGGCAGAAGTCCTTTGGAGCCGGGAAGTTATGGACCGATGCGGGAAGGTACCGGTACGCGGATTTGTCGCCTGAGACAGCGCCACCGATCGCCGGCAGCAGATGCGTGAAATACAGGTCGTAGGCCCATCGGACCACCCGGTTCTGCGGGACGGAAAGCTCCAGGATGACGGCCTTCCCGCCGGGCTTGAGGACACGCAGGAACTCCGCCAGTCCCTTCTCCTTATGCTCGAAATTCCGGATGCCGAACGCGCAGGTGACGCGGTCGAAAGCGCCGTCCCCGTAGGGCAGCGCCTCGCCGTCGGCGACCTTCAGGTCGATGCGGCCGGCAACGCCCGCTTTCTCCGCCTTGCCCCGCACCAATGCCATCATTCCTTCGGAAATATCGACACCGGTAACGGTTGTTCCCTCCCCGGCTGCCTTGGCAATCGAGATGGTGGAATCCCCGGTTCCGCAGGCGACATCCAAGATCCGCTGCGACGTGCCATCGACAATCTCTTTCAGCGCATGGCGACGCCACAGCTTGTCGACATTCATCGACAAGACATGGTTCAATTTGTCATAGCTCGGGGCGATGCTGTCGAACATCTCCCGCACCTTCTCTTTCTTGGGCATCAGGGAACGGGATCATAGCCGCTTCCGCCCCAGGGATGGCAGCGGAGGAGGCGGCGGACAGTGAGATAGAGGCCCTTGAAGGGGCCGTGCTTGCGGAAAGCCTCGAGGGCGTATTGGGAACAGGTGGGCGTGAAACGGCAGGCCGGCGGCGTGAACGGACTGACGCAGACCTGATAGAACTTGATCAGGAAAACGAAGGGAAAGATCAGTATGTTCTTGAGCCAGGACGGCATATCACGCGGAAACTTGCTGGGCGGCGGCCGTCAGGGCCGCGGTCATCGACGCATAAACATCCTCGAAAGGAAGCACCTCCCGGGAAATGTAGACGAAGGCGATGTCCATGCCGGCCGGAAGAAGTTCCTTCTGGAGGCGGTAGGACTCGCGGATGCGGCGTTTCAGGAGGTTGCGCTTGACGGCGCGCTTAAAACTGCGCTTGGGGACGGAAATGAGGATGCGGGACACGGCGTCGCCGTCATCCCGCATAAGACACTTATAGCGCAGGCAGCCTGCGACGCTCCCCTTCCCATGCTCCATCAGCTCTGCAATGGCCGTCTTGCCGCAGAGCCGCTCGGACTTGGAGAGGGTGGCCGCCATGGCGGCTTACTGCTGCTTCTCGAGGTACAGTTCGATGGCGCGGGCCACGGACGGAACCTCGGGAGAGGGGGCCTTCACTTCGATGGAAAGACCGGCTTCCTCCATCGCCTTGACGATGGAGCGGCCGTAGGAGACGAACTTGATGGAGCCCTGCTCGAATTCCGGGAAATTCTCATGCAGCGACTTGACATCGGCCGGGTTGTACAGGACGATCATGTCGTAAGCGTGCAGGTCCACACCGGAAAGGTCCTGGCTCACGGACTTGACGAACACGCCCGTGGAATAGTCCAGACCCTTCGCGTCGAAAAGACGATACAGCGTCTCATTATTGGAATTGTCGGATGCCGCGATCAGGAATTTCTCGCCCTTGTGCTTGGGGCCGATGAGCGCGACCACGCTGTCGGGCGTGCCGGTTCCGAAGAAAATCTTGCGCTTGCGGTAGACGATATGCTTCTGAAGGTACATCGCCACTACCTCGGTCGTGCAGAAATACTTCATCGTCTCGGGAATCTTGCACCGCAGTTCCTCCGCCAGCGTGAAGAAAGCGTCGATGGCGTGGCGGGAAGAGAAAACGATGGCCGTATAATCGAGAATATTGATCCGCTGCGCCCGGAACTCCCGGGAGGACAGCGGCTCGATCAGGAAGAACGGGCGGAATTCGAATTCCACCCCGTACTTTTCCGTGATGGCCTGGTAGGGCGTAAGAACACGGGGCGTGTTCTGGGAAATAAGGATGTTCTTGACTGTCATACTTCTGTTTCTACACTAACCTCAAAGAACCGCCGCCGGAACGACCAGTATCGCGGCCGGTAGCAATTCGAGGGCGCAAAGGTACAAAAAAGTTGTCAAAGGTTTGCAACTCAGAGATAAAATTTGTCCTCTGCGCAGCAGATACAGCAAAAATAACGCTCCCGTTTCTACAAAAAGTACCGTCCGGACCGTCGAATCCGGAAGGCGGATGATATAGCAGACGGCCACCGAGACGAGGGCCAGCATCATCAGCAGGATGAAGAAAGTATACCCCGTCCGGTACGCCTTCTGGTACTCGTCGTATCGGCGCCGCGGCTTGAGCCACCGGTACAGCAGAAACCGGACGATGAGATAGGTCAGGAAGAGTCCCGCCACTGCCAACAGGCGGAAATCCGGAGAAAGCGTGTTCAGGATGTCGGCGTCCACCAGCCGGTACCGGTAAATCAGGAGGATGGCCGGAATCAGGAAGACGGCGGCGACGAGGTTCCGGTCGCGGCTCACCCGGACGCTGTTCTCCAGGGCCGCGCTCCCGCGGGCGCGCAGGATATTATCGGACAGGTACGGAAGGACGTTGAGGAAACTCCGGAGCGCGAGTAGGAACAGCAGGACGGAAACCGCCACGAGAAGGGAGGCGATCATCGACAGGCCCTCCCCCGCCTCCGTCAGGGCGGCAGGCGGTGCGTCCGGGAGGAGCAACTGTCCTGTCTGGAAGGGATCGTACTGCATCAGTTACCGCGTTTTGCGTTATAGCCCATATCCTTGAGGAGAGCGACGACTTTGTCCCGGAGGTCGCCCTGGATGGTGATCTCGCCGTCCTTGGCGGTGCCGCCCACCCCGCACTTGGTCTTCAGGGTCTTGCCGAGTTCCTTCAGGTCGTCGGCCGTGCCCACGAAGCCGGTCACGAGGGTGACCTGCTTGCCGCCGCGGTTCCGGCGGTCGATGGAAACGATGAGCCGCTGTTTCGCGGGCGGGAGCGTCTCGGCCTCCGCCTCTTCGGGCGTCTCATACTGGAAGTCCGGGTTCGTGGAATAGACGACGCCCAGACGCGATTTCCAATCGTTGTCTTTCATAGTGTGTCAATCGTTTCGTCCGGCGGCGTCCACCATACCCTTGACGTGGGCGTTGAAGGCGGAGGCGCCGATGAGGGATTCAAGGGTGCAGTGCATCCGGTAGCGCCAGTAGTAGCGCGGGATGGCAGGAACATTGATGCGCTCGTCGGCCGGGTTGCCGCCGTAACGGACCACCCCGTCGGTGGCCATCCAGTCCTGCAGGGGCAGGATGGCGAGCATCGCAGGCGATTTGAGGTGGGCGCCGAGCACCAGGTCGGCCACCCAGGGCTCGCAGAACTGCGGCGCCTCGCCGGAGCAGTGCAGCATCTGGTTGAAATACTGCTGCGTGAGGGCGCGGTCCTCCTCCCACCACGCCCGGAGCGGGCTGGTATCGTGGGTGCCGGTAGCGCAGACGCAGGAGTACGGGTAACGGGCCGGATCGGCGAAGGTGTCCTTCGGGTCCTTCGGCATCCGCTGGATTTCGAGGCTGAGGATGTCCAGGTCGGCCATCGTCTCGGGGACGCTGGCGGGAATCATGCCGAGGTCCTCGCCGCAGCACAGCATACCCGTGGTGCGCAGTAGAGCCGGAAGCTTCCGGTAGGCCGATTCCTTCCAGAACTGGTTATGCCGATGGTAGAAGAAATCGTTGTACAGCTTGTTGTACTTCTCCTTCAGCCAGTCAGGCAGCTGCGCGTAGGCAGGGGTGGACTGGGAAGAGATGCGCGGATGCCAGTAGTCCTTCCGGCGCGGGTCCTCCACGAAGAGGACGTTCGTGTCGCCGGTATTCTCCGGGTTGAAGCCCATGTTGCGGAGCTCCTCGCCGCTGTACGGCAGCGCCGGATTGAAATGGCCCATCAGGCCGCTCTTGTACGGCACCGGGATCTCCCAGATGCGGAAGAAACCGAGGATATGGTCGATGCGGAAGGCGTCGAAGTACTCCGCCATCTTGCGCATCCGGGCCTTCCACCAGCCGAAATCGTCCTCCGCCATCTTCTCCCAGTTGTAGGTCGGGAAGCCCCAGTTCTGGCCGTCCACCGCGAAAGCGTCCGGCGGGGCGCCGGCCTGGCTGTCCAGGTGGAACAGGTCCGGATGCTGCCAGGCGTCCACGCTCTGGCGGCTCACGCCGATGGGCAGGTCGCCCTTGATGGCGACGCCCTTCTTGTGCGCATAGGCCACAGCCTCATGGAGCTGGGCGTCAAGGAGATACTGCTCCCAGCAGTAGAAGTTCACCTCATCGACATGGGCGGCCGCGAACGCATCGGCCTTACGGGCGCTATAGGTCGCATACTCGCCCCAGGTGGAGAAGTCGCAGGTGCCGTTGAGGTCCCGGAGGACCGAGAAGACGGCGTACGGCATCAGCCATTCGGCGTTGGCGGCGAAGAAGTCGTGATAGGCCGGCGTCTGCATCACTTCCTGTCCGGACTTGGCATAGACCTTCCGGAGGAGTTCGGCCTTGGCGGCGGTCATCTTTTCGTAATCGATCTGCGGAAGCGCCTCCAGTTCGGCCTTCAACGTCTTGTATTTCGCATCCTTGCGCACGCCGGCGGCGGGCAGGTGGATGAACTGCGGATGGAGGGCGAACGAGCTGACGGCGTTGTAAGGATAAGAATCCTGCCAGGTGTGCGTCATCGTCGTGTCGTTGATCGGCAGGAGCTGGATGATGCTCTGGCCGGCCTCGACGGCCCAGTCCACCAGTTTCTTGATATCGTTGAACTCACCCACGCCGAAACTGTCCTCGGAACGGAGGGAGAACACGGGCACGGCCACACCGGCGCCCCGCCAGGGACGGGTGCGGAACACGGGCACGGCGTCAGTGATCTCCAGGTGGCAGCCGGCGGCGGGCAGTTCGGCGAAGAAGTGGTTCGCCCCCTCTTCCCAGACAATGGGTTCGCGGGTTTCCGTGTCCACGATGACGAACTTGTATTCGAAGGTCTCCTTCACGTCCAGGGCGATGCGCCAGTACGGGAAACAGCCGTCATCGAGCAGGTGGAAGACCTTCCAATCGCCGAGCGGGCCGCTGCCCGCGATGGCGACGGATTCGCCGGTCCGCACCTGCGGGACGGCGACGCGGAAGGCGACATTTCCCTTCCAGGGGGCCGTCGGACGCGGATTCCGGAAGGAAGCGCCGTCCGGGCGACGGAAGATGACGTCGCTGAACGCGGCGGCATAGAAGGTGGAATCGGAAGGCCGGTCGTTCCAGCGGTCGCGGATGACGAGGGACTCGCTCTTCTGCGGGGCGTCGAAACGGTGCGCCCGCCACTCGCGGCGGACAGTCTTCCCGTCCTTCTCCACCTCGAACGTATACATGTCTCCGTCCTTGAGATTCCTCCCCGTCAGTTCCTTCTGCCACATATTGGCATACGCCGGATCCATCGGATACCTTCTTTTCCCGATGCGGAGCACCAGGCTCTCGCCCCAGTGGGTATGATACTGAAGTGTGATTCGAATATTCATGTCGGTCATCTTTTTAGTGTCGGCCCGGACTTTCGTCCGGCGTAAGCAAAATTAGGGAATGGGGACGGATTTCCAAAACAAACCCTTATCTTTGCGGTACGAACTGTTCAAAAAGAGCGACGAATGACACAAGGGGAAGCGACCGTTGTCAAAAATGCCGGCAGCCACTACGAACTTTCCGCCCTCCCGGAGTGGCGGATCTTTCCCGCCGTGCTCCGCGGGCGCATCCGCCTGAAGGCCAGCCAGATCACCAACCCCGTCGCCGTAGGCGACCACGTCCGGTACGAATGGGCCGATGGGGAGGAGACCGCCGTCATCACGGAAGTGCTTCCGCGGGAGAACTACGTCATCCGGCGGTCCACGAACCTGTCGCGGCAGGCGCATATCATCGCCGCCAATGTAGACAGGGCATATATCATTGTCTCCCTGTATTTTCCGGAGATTAAACTCCCCTTCCTTGACCGCATTCTCGTCACCTGCGGGGTGTACGGCATTCCCGCCACCATCGTCCTGTCGAAAGTGGATATGTACCGGGAACTTGCGCAGGAACAAATCGACGCATTCTACGCCATCTATGAAGGGGCCGGATATCCGGTCGTGGAGACGTCCGTCGTGACCGGCGAGGGCATCGACACCCTCCGGGCCGCCTGCGACGGGAAGGTCAATCTTTTCTCGGGCGAGTCCGGCGTGGGCAAGTCCTCGCTCATCAAGGCGCTGGACCCGGCGCTGGACCCGAAAATCGGCAAGATTTCCACCGCCCATCTGCAAGGTAAACACACCACCTCGTTATATGAAATGTACCCCCTGGCCAGCGGAGGCTATGTCATTGACTCTCCGGGGCTTCGCGGGTTCGGTCTCGTCGACCTCGAAAAGGAGGAGATCGGGAAATACTTCCCCGAAATGCTCCGCGCTTCCCAGGAGTGCCGCTTCACGCCCTGCACCCACACCCACGAACCCGGCTGCGCCGTGAAAGCGGCCGTAGACGCCGGGGAAATCTCCGCGGAACGCTACGCTTCCTACCTCGGGATGCTTGAGGAAGACAAGAAGTTCCGATGAACCTCCATCGGGACATCCTCCGCCTCGCAGTTCCGAGCATCCTCGCGAACATCACCGTCCCCCTTGTGGGCATGGTGGACATCGCCGTGGCCGGGCATCTGGGCGCCACAGAGGGACTTTCCGCCGCAGCTTTCATCGGCGGTATCTCCATCGGCGCGATGCTCTTCGACATGCTGTACTGGAACTTCGGGTTCCTGCGGGCCGGGACCGGCGGAATTACCGCCCAGGCATATGGTCGATGGCATACCGGATCCAACAGCGCCGCCGGCGACATCGCCATCACCCTGAAACGGGCGCTGGGGATCGCCTTCGGTTCCGGCCTTGTACTCATCGCGTTGCAATGGGTGGTCGTGCAGGTGGCGTTCCTGCTGGTCAAGTGTACGCCCGAGGTGCGGGACCTGGCCACCAAGTATTTCTTCATCCGCATCTGGGCCGCCCCGGCCACGCTTTCCCTCTTCGCTTTCAAGGGCTGGTTCATCGGCATGCAGGACACCGTCCGGCCGATGATCTGCGACCTGCTGGTGAACACCGTTAACATCCTGCTGTCCATCGGCTTAGCATTTGGATACGCCGGTCTTCCGGAGCTCGGTTTCAAGGGCGTCGCCTGGGGCACTTTCATCGCCCAATGGACCGGTTTCCTCTACGCCTCGCTGGCCGTGTGGAAGCGTTACGGAAACGTGTTCCGGGAAGCCTCCGGGGAGAAGGTCAGCGACAAGGCCGGACTCCGGGCGTTCTTCGTCCTCAACCGCGACCTGTTCCTGCGGTCGATGTGCATGATTGCCGTTTACATCGGCTTCACGATGATCTCCGCCCGGTACGGCGACATGATGCTGGCGGTGGGGGCCATCCTGATGAAACTGCTGATGATTTTCAGTTACTTCACCGACGGATTCGCTTACGCCGGAGAGGCGCTTACGGGCCGTTTCATCGGGGAGGAATCCCCCGACGGCGTGCGGTCCACCATCAAGGAAACGTTCCTTTGGAGCCTCGCCGTCACGGGCCTGTTCTTCCTCGTTTACGGGGCAGGCGGCGTGCCGCTGCTCCGCTTGATGACATCGGATGCCGAGGTGGTGGAATCGGCCCGGGGCTTCCTGCCCTGGCTGCTGCTGATGCCGGTCATCGGCTGCCCTGCTTTTACGTGGGATGGCATCTTCACCGGCGCTACGGCTTCTAAGGACCTGCGGAACTCCTGCGTGTGGTGCGTCGTCGGCTTTTTCGGCGTCTGGTTCGCCGGTCTCGGCCTTCTCAAGGCCTTCCACGGGTCCCTTCCGGAGACCTGGGCCATCCATCTGCTGCTGGCCGCCTACTTCGTCCACCTCCTCGTCCGGGCCCTCTTCCTCACCCTCCGCTGGCGGAAAGCAGTGCCCTATACTTGAAAATCTGCTTGAAAAGCAGTATATTTGCAGGCTATTACAGAATTGATGATAAATTGATGATAATGACTGCAAAAGAAATCCGCCAGAAGTACCTGGAATTCTTCGCTTCGAAGGGCCACACCATCGTTCCGTCCGCGCCGATGGTGATCAAGAACGACCCTACCCTGATGTTCACGAATGCGGGAATGAACCAGTTCAAGGATATTTTCCTCGGAAACACCCAGCCCAAGTTCAACCGCGCCACCGACAGCCAGAAGTGCCTCCGCGTGAGCGGCAAGCACAATGACCTGGAGGCGGTGGGCCACGACGGCCGCCACCACACGATGTTCGAGATGCTCGGCAACTGGAGCTTCGGAGACTATTTCAAGTCCGAAGCCATCGACTGGGCCTGGGAACTCCTCACCGAGGTGTACAAGATCGACAAGACCAAGCTTTACGCCACCGTGTTCGAGGGCGCGGCCGAGGACGGCACCACCCTGGACACCGAGGCGCAGGAGGCCTGGCTGCGGCACATGCCCGCGGACCACGTCCTCCTCGGCAACAAGCACGACAATTTCTGGGAAATGGGCGATACGGGCCCCTGCGGCCCCTGCTCCGAGATCCACATCGACCTCCGCTCCGACGAGGAGATCGCCAAGAAGCCGGGCCGCGAGCTCGTGAACATGGACAATGACGAGGTCATCGAGATTTGGAACCTCGTGTTCATGCAGTACAACCGCAAGGCCGACGGTCATCTGGAGTCCCTGCCGGCGAAGAACATCGACACGGGCATGGGCTTCGAGCGTCTGTGCATGGTCCTGCAGGGCAAGACCTCCAATTACGAGACGGACGTGTTCAGCGGCCTGATCGGCAAGCTCGAGGAGCTCTCCGGTCACAAGTACCACGAGAACGACAAGGTGGAAGTGGCCATGCGCGTCTGCGCCGACCACATCCGCGCCATCGCCTTCTCCATCGCCGACGGCCAGCTGCCGTCCAACGTGAAGGCCGGCTACGTGATCCGCCGGATCCTGCGCCGCGCCGTCCGCTACGGCTATACCTTCCTGGGTTTCAACGAACCCTTCCTCACCCGCCTGGTTCCCCAGCTGGTGGAGGACATGGGCGAGGCCTATCCGGAACTCAAGGCCCAGCAGAAGCTCATCGAGAGCGTTATCCGCGAGGAAGAAAACGCCTTCCTGCG
>JAFYTP010000076.1 GCA_017558775.1 Bacteroidales bacterium
CCCCCACAACGTCGCCCTGATCGACTCCGACGAAGGATTCGGCCGCAACGACTATGTGGAGACCACCAAGCCGCTCGTCGTCGTGACGGCCCCCGGCCCCGGCAGCGGCAAGATGGCGGTGTGCCTGAGCCAGCTGTATCAGGAGAACAAGCGCGGTGTCAAGGCCGGTTACGCTAAGTTCGAGACCTTCCCCATCTGGAACCTCGCCCTCACCCACCCCGTGAACCTCGCTTACGAGGCCGCCACGGCCGATCTGGAGGATGTCAATATGATCGACCCGTTCCACCTGGAAGCCTACGGAGAAACGGCGGTGAACTACAACCGCGACGTGGAAATCTTCCCGGTGATGAACGCCCTCTTCATGGACATCTACGGCGAATCCCCCTACAAGTCCCCGACAGACATGGGTGTGAACATGGCCGGCTACTGCATCAGCGATGATGCCGTGTGCCGGGAGGCTTCCCTCCAGGAGATTGTCCGCCGCTACTATACCGCCCTCTGCAACTTTGCCGATGGCAAGGCCACGGAAGCCGAAGTGAACAAAATCGCCCTCCTGATGAAGCGGGCGGGCATTTCCACCGCCTACCGGCTGACCACTGTTGCCGCCAAGGAACGTCTGGACCGCTCCGGCGGCTGCTGCGCCACCGCCGCCATCGAACTGGAAGACGGCACCCTGCTGACCGCCGAAGGCAGTCCCCTGCTCGGCCCCAGCGCCGCCCTCCTGCTGAACGCCCTCAAGCATATCGCCGGCATCGCCCATAACGTCAAGCTCATCCCCGAGACGATGATCGTCCCGATCCAGAAGACGAAGGTGACCTATCTGCACGGCCACAACCCCCGTTTGCATACCGACGAAGTGCTGGTGGCGATTTCGATGATGAGCCTGATCGACGAGAACTGCAAGCTCGCGCTCGAGCAGCTGCCCAAGCTGGCGGGTTCCCAGGTCCATTCCACGGTGATGCTCAGCGAGGTGGACCGCAAGACCTTCCAGAAACTCGGAATCGGTCTGACTTGCGATCCCGTCCGGAAGCTCAAGAAGCGTCAGGTGGACGAAGAGAACTAGGAATTGTTTTTGTTCCGGGGTGTCCCGTAGAGTTGCTGCCAAACGGCATCCTGCAGGTCATCCGGCAGGCCGCGGAGAAACGCGCGGCTCGTGTTCTTCGGGAAATCGCTCAGGCGAAGGAAGATCAACGCGTCCAGGCTGTCACAGAAGTCCGGATCCACATTGAAGCATACCAGTTTAGCCCCGCCGCTGAAGTACTTGCGTACCAGGACGGGGATTCTGTATTTACCGTCCGACAGATTGAGGATCAGGCGGTCCAGCGAGTCGATTTCTTTTTCTGGCAGCTGCAGCAGGCCGTCCGGATTGACCGCCAGGAAATCCGGCGTGAAAGGATGCGTGGGCGTCGCGATGCGGGCGGCGTCCTCCATCGGGTAGTTCTTCTCCAGATAATTGGTAATCAAGCTCTTGTAGAACATCGGAATATCATTGCTGATACTCACGGTACCGGAGAAATATTTGACTCCGGGGCACTTCAGCGTAGATACCGCCAGGCCAGTCAGCAAGAGTCGTAACGGCTGGACTTCCCGCTGATATTTCCGCACGATGAAGGAACGACCTAATTCAATGGATTTGCTCAACAGTTCCGGTGCCGCCTCTCCATACTTGACCAGGCTGGCCGAATAGAAACCGGGAACACCTCCGTGTGACTCCATGATTTCCGGTCCGAAGCCCAGGCGGTAAGCGCCTACAATTTCCCGGTTCGGAATGTTCCAGAGAACCATCTGCCGGTAATACGCATCGTACGCATCCGTGTCTTGGGAAAGGCCGGTTCCTTCGCCAATAGCGCGGAAGGTTTCCTCCCGCAGGCGATACAGTTCCCGCATCGTTTCAGGCGTATCTCCCGCCTGCAGCAGATAAGCCCGATAATCCCCCATCTCGAAGAGCATCAGGTCCGTCCGCGCCTCCATTTCCGCGCGGACACGGGCAGCAGGCACGGGTTCGGCCAGTGGAGCCATCGACACACTTGCAGCAGCCTTGGCACCCTCAGAATGGCATTGCGCCTCCAGCGCATAGCAGCGGTTCCGCAGATATCGGCCTAATGTCGGTACATCAAAAGCAGCGACCTCCTCGGCCGGAATGGGTGTGCCGATGCGAACCTGCACCACCCTTCCCCGCTTGTTGAAGACCTCGTGGATGAGTCGCACCGTCCGGAGCCGGGGATGAATCTTGCCAAGGATATGGAAGGAGCGGGAATTCTTGCCTTCGAAATAGATCGGAATCACCGGGAAACCCGATTTCTGGGCCAGTTTGATGCTGTTGTCGGCCCAAGGAATATCTTCCACCACCCGTTTCTTGCCGATGGAATTCCGGTTCTTCCCCTTTTGCCAGGTCGCGACTTCCCCGGCCGGGAACAAGCCAAGGGGATGTCCATCGGAAAGATGCCCCAGCGCTGTCCGGATGCCGGAAACGCTCCGGGCCGCACCGGACTTGAAATTGTCTACGGGGATGAAGGAATCCCGGAGACTGGGAATCATCGACAGCAGGAAAGTCGTCAGGATCTTGTAATCGGGCCGGCGGGAGCCGACGACCGCGCTGAGGATCATTCCGTCGATGCTGCCGTAATGATGGTTGGAAACGGTGATGAAACCACCCTCCTTGGGAATCCGTTTCAACTGCTCGGGAGGAATCTCGTAGGAAACACCCACCTCCTCCAGCACACGGTCGGAGAATTCCGGCCCTTTCAGGTCGGAGAACTTCGCCTGGATCCGGTTCGGCTTCTCCAGCTCCAGCATACGGTAAGCCGCCCGGGAGACGATTCTCCCGAGGAAGCCCTTCATTCCGAGCGCTTGCTGGAGACCATCAGGCCCCAAGATAGGTGTTTCAGTATCCGTCATTTACAG
>JAFYTP010000077.1 GCA_017558775.1 Bacteroidales bacterium
CCGCTGGGCGAAAGCCCGGGGCAAGGAACGCGTCTATGGACACATGGAAGGGGTGGAAAGCGTCCGCGCCTGCACGGAAGCCGCCGTCGAGGCCGGCGTGAAATACCTTTCCCTCTACGCTTTCTCCGAAGAAAACTGGAATCGGCCCGAGGCGGAGGTCAACCGCCTGATGGAGCTGATGATGGAAGCCATCCACAACGAGGTGAAAACCCTGTTGGAGAACGGCGTCCGTTTCGTCGTGCTCGGGAACCGCGCCCGGCTGTCGGACGGCCTGAACGCCGCCATCGACGCACTGATGGAGAAAACCGCCGCCTGCGAGAGGATGACGCTGATTGTCTTCCTCAGCTACAGCGGCCGCTGGGATATTCTCCAGGCGATGAAGCGGGCGGCCGCGGAGAAGGGCGCCGACGGGGTACAGGCGATGACGGCGGAGGATTTCGCCGGCTACCTGGTCACCGCGGGCGTCCCGGAACCGGACCTGCTGATCCGCACCTCCGGTGAACAGCGCATCTCCAACTACCTCCTCTGGCAGTGCGCCTACACTGAATTCGTTTTCTCCGATGTCCTGTGGCCCGATTTCCGGAAGCCCGAGTTCCGCGCCGCCCTCGAAACCTACGCCTCGCGGGACCGTCGATTCGGAAAAGTGAAATAATTGAGTTATCTTTGCAGGATAATGAGTGAAAAGAAGATGATGATACGCAAGATGGCCTGCCTGATGCTGCTCGGCCTCGCGGGAACGACCCTGCGGGCCCAGTCCGGGCGGGAATCGATCGAGATAGATTATGGCAATCCGAAGTCCTATGTGATTGGAGGCCTCGGTGTGGAAGGAAACCAGTATTTCGGTGAGAACCAGGTGCTGCAGCTGACGGGTCTCCGCAACGGCATGTCGGTGACCATCCCGGGCGAGGACATGACGGGCGTGGTGAAACGCCTCGTCGCCCAGCGCTTCTTCGAGGATGTGTCCGTGGTCGTGGATTCCCTGAACGCCGCGAAGGACACCGCGTGGTTCAAGATCGTGGTCAAGGAGCGTCCGAGGGTTTCCCGCTGGACCTATTCCGGCGTCAAGTCCGGTGAAAGGAAGGACCTGCAGGAGCGCCTGAATCTCCGTCCCGGCCGCGAATTCTCCGATTACGTGGAGAAGACCTCCGTGGACATCATCAAGCGTTACTACAAGGAGAAAGGCTACCTCCTGTGCGAGGTGGACACCCAGGTCCAGAAGGATACCATGATCAGGAGCGCCATCCGTGTGAACTTCGACGTGAAGAAGGGCGAGAAGATCCGCATCCGGGACATCAACTTCTCCGGTAACGAGAACGTGAAGGAGTACAAGCTCGCCAAGGCGATGAAGGACACCCACTCCAACAAGTGGTACAACTTCTTCAAGTCCAAGAAGTTCAAGGAGAAGGAATACCAGACGGACCGCAAGACCGTCCTGGAGGCCTTCAACGAGGCCGGCTACCGTGACGCCCGCCTGGTGCGCGACTCCATCTACTATCAGGATCCCAAGCACCTGGCCATCGACATGGAGTTCGAGCAGGGCCCGAAATACTATTTCCGCAACATCACCTGGACCGGCAACTCGGTCTATCCCTCCGAGGTCCTCGACGAGATCCTCCAGATCAAGAAGGGCGACGTCTATGACCTGGTGACGATGGACAAGCGCCTGCACGGCGGCGGCAAGCAGACGGAACTGGACGTCTCCAAGCTCTACAAGGACAACGGCTACCTGTTCTTCCAGGTCACGCCGGTGGAGGTCAACATCCAGCAAGACTCTGTCGATGTGGAGATGCGCATCTCCGAAGGCAAGCCCGCCACCCTGAACAACATCATCATCAACGGCAACGACCTCACCAACGAGAAGGTGGTCCGCCGGCAGATCCCGACCCGTCCGGGTTACCTGTTCCGCCAGACCGACTTCGAGCGCGCCGTGCGTGAAATCGCCTCCCTGGGCCAGTTCGATGCTGAGGCCATCATGAGCCCGGGCGGCTATAACGTCCTTCCCAACCAGCTGAACAACACCGTCGACCTGGTCTTCAACGTCACCGAGAAACCGTCTTCCACCCTGGAACTCTCCGGCGGTTGGGGCGGCAACACTTTCGTGGCCACCGCGGGCGTGAGCTTCAACAACTTCTCCACCCACCGGTTGTTCGAGAAGAGCGCGTGGCGTCCGGTCCCGCTGGGCGACGCGCAGACGCTCTCCTTCCGCTTCCAGACTAACGGCCGCTACTATACGACTCTCAGCGCCAGCTTCATGGAGCCCTGGCTCTTCGGCAAGAAGCCTACTTCCCTGAGCCTCTCCGGCTACTATTCCAGGATGACGGACTCCTACCTGTACATCGGCCTCCTGTCCACGGACCGCATGTTCGAGGTCTTCGGTTTCAACGCCGGTATCGGCAACCGTCTCAAGTGGCCGGACAACTACTTCGTCCTGTACAACAGCCTCAGCTGGCAGACGTATAAACTCACGAACTGGTACCAGAGCTACTTCGCCTTCACGGACGGTGTCTCCCACAACCTGAGCTACACCTTGTCCTTGAGCCGTAACTCCACCGACCAGCAGATCTATCCCCGTGAGGGCTCCGATTTCTCGGCCTCCCTGCAGCTCACCCCGCCGTACTCCCTGCTTCGCAAGTATACCTTCAAGAACGGAAAGAAGGTCGGCGTGAAGAGCTGGAAGGACGTGAACTACGACGCCACTTACGTGGACGACCTGGGCAACATCCAGAACGAGTGGAGTTCCGCCAACCGTTACAAATGGATCGAGTATCACAAGTGGAAGTTCTCCGGAGCCGTCTACACGAAGCTAGGCAATACGGACTTTGTCGTGATGAGCCGCGCGCAGTTCGGCTTCCTGGGCTACTACAACCGCAACTGGGGCTATTCCCCGTTCGAAGGCTTCCAGGTGGGTGGTGACGGTATGTCGGGCTACATGACCTACGGTACTGAAATCGTCTCCCTGCGTGGTTACGAGGACTATTCCCTCACCCCGATGCGTGTCACCCCGTACAGCTCCAGCCGTACGTATGCGGGTAACATCTACGACAAGTTCACGGTGGAACTCCGTTACCCGGTGATCCTCGAGCCGCAGTCCCAGATTTTCGTCCTCGGCTTCCTGGAGGGCGGTAACTGCTGGGCGGACATCCGCGAGTTCAACCCGTTCCAGATCAAGCGGAGCGCCGGTGTGGGCGTCCGCGTGTTCCTCCCGATGATCGGCCTGCTGGGCGTCGACTGGGGCTATGGCTTCGACGACGCGACGAACGGCGGAAGCCAGTTCCACTTCGTTATCGGACAGCAGTTCTAATAGATTGGTACAACTTTTGTTTATCCCAAAACCTGACCACGAAATCTAAAAACTACAACGTAATATGAAAAAGATTCTTGCTATCGCCGCCATGGCGCTCCTGACCCTGACCGCTTCCGCCCAGAAGCTTGGCCGTGTCAACTTCACCGAACTCTATCAGCTCGCTCCTGAGGCCGACGCCGCCCGCGAGCAGATCAACGCTATGCAGAACGAGGCGCAGGAGACCTTCGCCTCCATGGTCGAGGAATATAACACCAAGGCCAACCAGTATCAGCAGAAGAATTCCACTTGGACCGCCGCCATCAAGGACGCCAAGGAGAAGGAACTTGTCGATATCCAGAACCGCATCCAGGAATTCCAGCAGACCATCTCCCAGGAACTGCAGCAGAAGCAGGCCGAACTGATGAACCCCATCATGGAGAAGGCCCAGAAGGCTGTCCAGGATCTGGCGAAGGCCCAGGGCATCACCGCCGTCTTCGATGCCAGCACCGCCCTCTACTTCGATGAGAACGCGGTCGTCGACCTGACCCCCGCCGCCCGCAAGGCGATGGGCATCAAGGAAGGCCGCACCCTCGAGCAGCTGGCTCAGGAACTCCAGGCCCAGGCCGCTGCCCAGAACCAGTAATCGATTTGCACTGTAATACAAAAACTCCGACCTGACGGCCGGAGTTTTTTTGTCATTCCGGGCTTGACCCGGAATCTAGCTCTTGATGGATCCTGTGAAGGGATACCCCAGGATGGAGAACGAGTCGGTCTCCAGGATGTCGTTCATGTCCTCCACGAAGGTGTAGCAGTAGAGGACGCGGGTCCGGAAGTCCACGCCTTCGATGTAGACGTATTCGGGGGCGGTGAAGTCGAGCGTCTTGACGGTCAGTTCGTAGAGGAGTTCGCCGGAGCGGAATTCCACGTTGTTGACCTCGCCGCGGGTTTCCCGCCGGAGGATATTGATGAAGCGGCCGATGCGGGGATCGTCGGCTTCCAGGTTCCAGGATTCCACAAAATCGCGGACGCCCGCGTAAGTGCCAAGGAGCGTGATGTCACCGCCGACGATATCCACGTCGGCCACCTTCAGCACTTCGGGGAGCTGGGAGAGGGAGACACGGCCGTGGCCGCGGCCAGGGACGAGCACGACGCTGACCGCGCCGCTCTCCTCGTCGATGGTGATTCCCTTGATCTCGGCCCCGGTAAGGTCCTTGATGCAGGAGGCGAGCCTGTCTTTGAAGTCCTTTTTCATCTTCGTTCGAATTAGGCTGCAAAGATAAGACAATTCCTTTGAATATATTGGCAAATCTATTTTAATTCGTTACATTTGTCTACATTTAAACCACTTGGAAGTTTAACTTCAAAATTTAACACTAAACTAATCAGTCATCATCATGAGAACACAAGACATCATGGCGAAACTCCAGGCCAAGTACCCGCTTGAGAAAGAGTACCTTCAGGCCGTGCAAGAAGTCCTCGAATCCATCGAAGAGGTGTACAACCAGCACCCCGAGTTCGAGCAGGCGAAGATCGTCGAGCGGATGGTCGAGCCGGACCGCATCTTCACGTTCCGGGTAACCTGGGTGGATGACCGGGGCGAGGTCCAGACGAACCTCGGCTACCGCATCCAGTTCAACAGCGCCATCGGTCCCTATAAGGGCGGCCTCCGCTTCCACCGCGCGGTGACCCCGTCCATGCTCAAGTTCCTCGGCTTCGAGCAAACCTTCAAGAACGCCCTCACCACCCTCCCGATGGGCGGTGCCAAGGGCGGCTCCGACTTCGACCCCGTGGGCAAGTCCAACAGCGAGATCATGCGTTTCTGCCAGGCCTTCATGCTGGAGCTCTGGAACTGCATCGGCCCGGACCAGGATATCCCTGCCGGCGACGTGGGCGTGGGCGGCCGTGAAATCGGCTTCATGTACGGCATGTACAAGAAGCTGGCACGCCAGTACAACACCGGCGTCCTGACCGGCAAGGGCGGCACCTGGGGCGGCTCCATCCTCCGTCCGGAGGCCACCGGCTTCGGCGCCCTCTATTTCACGCACCACCTGCTTGAGAAGGCCGGCATCGACATTAAGGGCAAGACCGTCGCTCTCTCCGGCTTCGGCAATGTCGCTTGGGGTGCTGCCATCAAGGCTACTGAGCTTGGCGCGAAGGTCATCGCCATTTCCGGCCCGGACGGCGTCTGCCACATCCCGGACGGTATCACCAAGGAGATGATCGACTATATGCTGATCATGCGCGCTTCCAACCGCGACCGCGTTGAAGACATGGCCACCCAGTTCCCGGACAAGGCCCGCTTTACCGCCGGCAAGAAGAGCTGGAGCATCCCGGTGGACATCGCCCTCCCTTGCGCCTTCCAGAATGAACTTGCTGAGGAGGATGCGAAGGAACTGGTCGCGAACGGCTGTACCTGCTGCTGCGAGGTTTCCAACATGGGCTGCCAGCCCGGCGCCATCCGCTACTTCCAGCAGCACGGCGTCCTCTTCGCTCCGGGCAAGGCCGTGAACGCCGGCGGCGTCGCCACCTCCGGCCTCGAAATGACCCAGAACGCGGAGCACATCTCCTGGGAAGCCGAGGAGGTCGATGCGAAGCTGCACTCCATCATGAAGTCCATCCACGAGCAGTGCGTCAAGTTCGGCACCCAGCCGGACGGCACCATCGACTACGTGAAGGGCGCGAACATCGCCGGCTTCATGAAGGTCGCGCAGGCGATGCTCGAGCAGGGCACGATCTAGATTCCGGATCAAGTCCGGAATGACGGGATCCCGGTGCGGTAACGCGCCGGGTTTCTTTTTGTCTGAAATACAAGGTATTTTCGCGGGGAATTGTTACCTTTGCAAGATAAATCGGAAATCGATTAAATTGTAAAGATAATGGCAAAGAAACTGAACCTCAAGTATTGTGTGTTTTTGCCGATTGTGCTTCTCATCACAATCTTCCTGTGGGCGGTTCCCACATCGTTCTTTGGAATTGAAGCCCTCACCGTCGTCCAGCAGCGCGTCATCGCCCTGTTCGTGTTCGCGGCGCTGATGTGGATTTTCGAAATCATTCCCAACTGGACCACCTCCGTGCTGGTCATCGTCATCGCCCTCTTGACCGTATCGGACAAGGGTATCGGCTTCTTCTGCAAGCCGGAGTTCGGCGAACTGGTCAGCTACAAGAGCCTGATGGCTTCCTTCGCGGATCCGGTGGTGATGCTGTTCCTGGGCGGTTTCGTCCTCGCCATCATGGCGGAGAAATACGGCCTGGACGTCACCATGGCCCGCGCCCTCCTTTCCCTGTTCGGCACCAAGCCCAAGATGGTGCTGCTGGGCTTCCTGATCGTGATCGCCGTGTTCTCGATGTTCATGTCCAACACCGCGACCGCCGCGATGATGCTGGCCTTCCTCGTGCCGG
The DNA here is from genome assembly GCA_017558775.1 of Bacteroidales bacterium. Classification (GTDB taxonomy): domain Bacteria; phylum Bacteroidota; class Bacteroidia; order Bacteroidales; family UBA932; genus Cryptobacteroides. The sequence continues at coordinate 6,683 of JAFYTP010000077.1, forward strand.
TGCTTTCCAAGCTCCCGGCCGACGATAAGGGTAAGATCGGCCTGGCCCTGTCCATCCCTGTGGCCGCCAACCTGGGCGGTATCGGCACCCCGATCGGCACCCCGCCGAACGCCACCGCCGTCAAGTTCCTGGCCGAGGCCGGCTATGACGTCACCTTCGGCGGCTGGTCCATCCGCATGATCCCGTACGTGATGATCATGATCGTGATCGCCTGGATCGTCCTCCAGCTGTTCTTCCCGTTCAAGTCCGACAAGATCGTCCTTGAAATCCCGGAGAACAACCGCAAGAAGGACTGGAAGACCACCGTGGTGTGGATCACCTTCATCGGTACGATCCTCCTCTGGGCCACGGAGCAGTGGACCAAGATCAACTCCAACGTGGTGGCCCTGATTCCGCTCGGCGTCCTGACCGCCACCGGCATCTTCACCAAGGAAGACATCAAGCAGATCAACTGGACCGTCCTCTGGCTCGTCGCGGGAGGCTTCGCCCTCGGTACCTGCCTCCAGAGCACCGGCCTGGCCAAGGTGCTGATCAATGCCATCCCGTTCAACACGATGTCCGTCGTGCTCGTGATGATCGTGGCCGGCATCGTCTGCTACTTCCTGTCCAACTTCATCTCGAACAGCGCCACCGCCGCCCTCCTCATCCCGATCCTCATCGTGGTGGCCGAGGGTATGAACCTGGGCGCTTCCGGCTCCCGCGCCATGATTTCCTTCATCGCGGTCTGCGCCTCCATCGCCATGCTGTTCCCGATTTCCACCCCTCCGAACGCCATCGCTTCCTCCACCGGCATGGTCGAGACCAAGGATATGACCAAGGTGGGCCTGGTGGTCGGTATCATCGGCTTTGTCCTGGGTTACTTCTGGCTGACGAAGCTGTTCCCGTTCGCTTAATCAACCGACTCTATGAAAAAGATTATCGCTTTACTGACGCTTTTGTCCGCCATGGTGTTTTCCGCCTCCGCCCAGGAGAGCGAGAAGCCGGTATATGGCTATAAGGTGTCCGATTACATGAGCAAGCCCAAGGTGGGCGGCTACATCATCGGCAGCTACAAGTACACGGACCAGGAAGGTGCGCACGGCGGTCCGGGATTCAACTGCAGGCTCATCCGCCTTTATGTGGACGGCAGCATCTTCAACGACTTCAAATACCGCATCCAGTTCCAGGCCAATGGTACCAGCCCCCACGTGAAGGATTTCTTCATCGAGTGGGCGAAGTACAAGGAGTTCTCCGTGAAGATGGGCCAGTTCAAGCGCGCCTTCACCTTCGAGAACCCGATGAACCCCTGGGATGTGGGCGTGGGTGATTTCTCCTTCCTCGTCCAGAAGATGGCTGGCATGGGAGACCGTCTCGGTGAGGCCAATATGGGCGGCCGTGACCAGGGTATCCAGATCCAGGGCGACCTGATCCCCATGGCGGATGACTCGTATCGCCTGCTCCATTATCAGCTGGGCCTGTACAACGGTCAGGGTATCAATCTGGCCGATGCCAACAAGGCGAAGGACATCATCGGTACCCTCCAGATCCAGCCCATCAAGGGCCTGTATGTCGGTGCTTTCGGCTGGAAGGGTGACTGGGTGAACGCTTCCGGGGCTACCCTCAAGCGCGAGCGCCTGAGCGTCGGCCTCAAGTATGATGTCAATAACTGGACGGTTCGCTCCGAATATGCGGCGAACATTGGCGGTGAAAGGGAACAGACCGGTGCGGCCGATGCCCTGTATGTCACCGTGGGTGTTCCTGTCGTGGATTGGATGAAGGTTTATTTCAAGTGGGATGAGTTCCGTGCCCAGAGCACGTTCGACAGCAGCCATGACATGTATTCCGCTTGCGTGAACTTCCGTCTTCACAAGAACCTGAACTTCCAGCTGGAGTATCGTCATCACGACAACAAGCTGCTGGCGACGCCTCACTACAACGACCTCTGGTTCATGACCTACATCCGTTTCTAACGGATAAAACCCGCTACGCCATCGCCGTATGAAAAAGAGATTTTACACCCTTCTTCTCGCCTCCCTGGCCTCCGTCGCCGGTGGCGTAGTATTCGCCCAGGATGAGGATCCTGCGCAGTTCAAGCTGTACGGCTTCATCCGCAACTACATGGCGTTCGACACCCACGAGGTGAACGCTGGTACCCAGGACCTGTATTTCTACATGCCCAAGGACAAGCGGATGTCCGAGGACGGCATCGACCTTGCCGAAGTCCCGACCTTCCGGATGCTGGCCCTGACCACCCGTCTGGGCCTGAACGTTTCCGGTTACCGGATCGGTGAGTTGAAGGTGAGCGGTGCGGTGGAAGGCGACTTCTACTGCATGAGCGGTTCCGTCGCGACCTTCCGGCTGCGTCAGGCGTACATCGGCATGCTCTGGGATAATCTGGAACTGGGCGACCTCCTCGTCAATGTTGGCCAGACCTGGCATCCGATGGCGGCGGACATGCCCCACATGACCAACCTGGAGACCGGCGCCCCGTTCAATCCGTTCAACCGCAGTCCGCAGATCATGGCCCACTGGATGGTGGGCAAGTTCACCTGGACGGGAGGCATCCTCTATCCGATGCAGTATCTGCCCACTGGTCCGAGCGGAAAGAGCGCCGATTATAACAAATACGGCCTGATTCCCGAGGTCTATCTGGGTGTTTCCCTGAAGAACCGCGGTTTCCTCGGCCGGGTGGGCGTGGACTTTTTCTCCATCAAGCCGCGCTGGTATGCGCCGGTCATCACCAAGGCGACTGTCGAAGACGGCGAGCGCATCCTCAAGTATGATGTGGAGAACACGAAACAGTTGCAGACCCGCCTGTTCGCTTTCTCTCCGTTCGTCTATATGCAGTATACCCACGGGAAGTTCCAGCTCAAGGCGAAGTCCATCCTGGCCCAGGCCGGCGAGCACATGAACCTCCTGTCCGGCTACGGCGCCACGTATGACTGGAACAAGATGCAGCTGACCTACACCCCGATGCAGGACTGGGCTTCGTTCATTTCCTTCCAGTATGGCAAGAAATGGCAGTTTATGTGCATGGCGGGCTATATGCAGCGCCTGGGGACGACCAGGGCCATTTTCGCCTCTGACAATGACAATGTGCAGTCGCTGTGGCTGAACACCTCCGCGGACACCCGCATCCAGCAGGCTTTCCGCGCGACGCCGACCCTCGCCTACAACCTGGGCAAATTGACCTTCTCCCTGGAATACAACTGCACGGGCGCTTTCTTCGGTACCGGCGATTACAACCGGGGCGGGATCTACCAGACCGGTCACTGGGTGCTGAACCACCGCGTCGAACAGATGGTGAAATTCAACTTCTAAAAAAATAAGGGCTCGCAAATCGCGAGCCCTGTTTTTTATCTTACTCTCAGTCGTCTTCCGATCTGGAGGGTGGTTGTTTCCTTGATGCCGTTCAGCCGGCAGAGCGCCTTGATGGTGGTGTGATTCTTCTGGGCGATCTTGCCGAGGGTGTCGCCGGAGCGGACGGTGTAGTACTTCTTGGCGTTCCGTTCGGCGGCGGCGCGGGCCTGAGCTTCCTTCTTGGCCTGTTCTTCGGCGAGGAGACGCTCTTCTTCGTCGGTGCGGTAGATTTCATCCTCGTCGTCGAAGGACTGGACGTAGCGGCTGTTCGGGTTGAAATACCAGCTGCGGAAGCGCAGGAGGCGGTGCCGCAGGGTGCCGGTCTCGAAGTCGATGAGCCAGGTCGGGTCGAAGGCGTAGCCCTGGTAGCGGGTCTCGAAGTGCAGGTGCGGACCGCTGGAACGGCCGGTGGAGCCGCCCAGGCCGATGACGTCGCCGGCGTTCACCCAGTCTCCCGGAGTCACATCGCGGCGCGACAGATGGCCGTAGTAGGTTTCCAGGCCGTTCGCGTGCCGGATGATGACGAGGTTGCCGTAGCCACCTACGTAGTCGGACACGCGGACCTTGCCGTCAAAAGCGGCGTAAACCGGTGTTCCGGTCGGGTAGGGAAGGTCGATGCCCTGGTGCCGGCGTCCGTGCCGGTAGCCGAACTTGGAGGAAGGCGTCGTCTTGTTGGGGCAGCAGTAGGAATCCAACGTGTCCACGATCCACAGGGAGAAGTTATCGGGAAGGGGCTTCGTGTCGTGATAGGGGTTCACGCTCCGGGTGTCCCAGTTCTCCGTGAAAACCTTGCTGTCGGCCACGGCCTTCCGGTCCTTGATATAACGGAAAGTGCCGTTGTTATAGAGAACCACCTTAACGCTCGGATTCTCGGTGTCGAGGGTGTCGGCGTAAGGGGTGCTGGTACTGCGGGATGATGCGACGCTCTTCCGTCCGAAAGAGTGGCGGAGGGAGTCGGCGTTTTGCTGCTCCTGGGCCAGGAGGGAAATGCTAGTTGAGAGTAGTAAAGAGGCTGTCAGTAGTGTTTTTAAGTTCATTGAGTCTATCGTGTTGCGCCGAAACGGGTCTTCAGGAGGTCGTCGACCTCGGAGATCTTCTGGTTCAGCAGTTCATTGGAAGTGGCTTCGCAAAGGAAGCGCAGGTAGGGTTCGGTGTTGGACGGACGGATGTTCAGCCACCACTGAGGGAACTCGATCCGGTATCCGTCGAAGTCCATGAAGGCGGTCGCCTTTTCCTGGGCCATGAAATGCTCCTTGACGGCGTCCATCGCGCCCTTCTTGTCCTCCACGCGGTAGTTGATCTCGCCGGAGTTTTTGTAGCGGACGATTTCCGCGATGGCCTGGCTGAGGGTCTTGCCTTCCTTCTTGAGGTCGGCGACGATGCCCAGCACGATCATCGAGGCCAGCAGGCCGCTGTCGCTGTAGAAGAAGTCCCGGAAATAGAAATGGCCGGCCAGCTCTCCGCCCCAGATTCCGTCGATTTCACGGAGCTTGGCGGCGGCGAAGGCGCGGCCCACCTTCCAGGTGTACATTTCGCAGCCCATCGGGGCGAGGTATTCGCCCACGGCCTTGGAGGAACGGATATCCTGCAGGACGATGCCCTTGAGACCCCGCTCGTTCACATAGTAACGGCCCATCAGGGCGATGAGGAGGTCCGGAGAGATGAATCCGCCCTTTTCATCGACAAAGACCACGCGGTCGGCGTCGCCGTCGTAGATCACGCCGGCATCGGCCTTGACCTCGCGGACCAGGTTCTCGAGGGGGACGACGTTGGCTTCGATGAGCGGGTTGGGTTCATGGTTCGGGAAGCTTCCGTCCAGGGTGTCGAACAGGTAGTGGATATTGTCGCCGGTACCGAAGATCTCCTTCGCGAAGAGGTTGGACATGCCGTTGGACAGGTCCATGGCGATGGTGATGCCGGAGAGGTCCTTCTTGAATTTGCGCATGAAGGCGAGGTAATCGTCGAGGATTTCCTTCGTGTAAACCTTGCCGCGCTTTTCCGCCACGGGGGTGGGAACGCCTTCCTCGATCCAGGCCTTGATCTCCTTGAGGCCGGCGTCGTAGCCGATGGCCTGGGCGTCGGTGGTGGAGACCTTCATGCCGTTGTAGGGGGCGGCGTTATGGGATGCGGTGATCTGGATGGAGGCGTTGAAGCCGTAGTTCGCCGTACCGAAATAGACCATGGGCGTGGAGCTCAGGCCGATGTCATAGACATCTGCACCTGCGTCGTTGATGCCCTTGATGACGGCGTCGTGGATCTCCGGCGAGGAGACGCGGCAGTCGCGGCCCACCAGGACCTTGTCGGCCTTCAGCAGCCGGGGGATGAAATACCCAACTTTGTAAGCGGTCTCACGGTCCCAGTCCTTGCCGTAGATGCCGCGGATGTCATATGCGTGAAAAGCTCCCATGGTATTGTGTGTTTTAGTGTTATTTCAGCTTGCTGTTGTAGTGGGGATGGACTTTCCCCTTGGCGATGTTCTGCAGCTTGGAGGCGATCATCTTCTTGCGGATGGGGGGCACGTTGTCGGTGAACAGGTTGCCGTCCAGGTGGGACAGCTCGTGCTGGACCATCCGGCAGGCGAACTTGTCCAGGGTCTCGGTGACCTCCTCGAAGTTCTCATTGGTGTAGCGGAGGGTGATCTTCGCGGGCCGGAGAACGTCGCAGTACAGGTTGGGAATGCTCAGGCAGCCTTCGGAATAGGTGACTTTCTCTTCGCTCTCCTCCAGGATCTCGGGGTTGATGATCACCCGCTTGAATCCCTGGAGATAATCATACACGTCGGCGACGACATCCCCGTCCACGATGACGACGCGCTGGCTCACCCCGATCTGCGGGGCGGCGAGGCCGCAACCATCGGCCCGCTCCAGGGTGTCTTTCAGATCCTGGATCAGGGCTTTCAGTTCGTCTTTTTTGCTAAGGTCGACGGGCTCCGCTTTCTTACGAAGCACCTCTGACCCGTAAAGGTAGATCGGTTGAATCATCGATTATAGTATTCTTAGGTCTACATTCTATTCATCGTTTGACGATGTTGTCACATTACATTGTCCACGTTACCCCATCCCTAAATCCCTTCCCTCGGGGAAGGGACTTACTTTTTCCTTCGTTTTGAGGTTTTCCGGGAGAGATTGTCCGGGACCGAATCCGGATTTACTGCAAAAGTCGAGCCTGAAGTGCGGTCCATGTAACCTTGCAGGATAATCGCCGCGCTGATGCGGTCCACGGACTTCTTGTCGCGGCGCGCGCTGGCCTTCATGCCGCCGTCGATCATCGCGCGGTGGGCGAGAACCGAGGTGAAGCGCTCGTCCTCCAGGGTGACCGGGATGAGCGGGAAGGCTTTCGCGAGGGTCTTCAGGAAGGCGTCCACATCGGCCTGGGCCTCGGAGGGGGTGCCGTCCATATTGACCGGATATCCCACGACAAAGCGTTCGATTGTCTCCTTTTCGGTGTAATTTTTGAGATAATCTATTAACTTTGCAGTATCGACCGTATCCAGGGCAGAGGCGAAGATGCGGAGCGGATCGCTCACGGCAAGGCCGGTGCGTCTGCGTCCGAAATCAATTCCCATCAATCTGTCCATAGGGCTACAAAGATAACAATTTTATGGCTATAGACAAGAATAAGAATACAAGGAAATACAGGGCGGCCGTCACCGACGCGATTTCCCATGAAAGGCTCTGGTCCATCGTCTTCACGAAGCCCGCTTTCATCGTGGTCGCCATCTCCACCGCCGTCCTGCTTCTGGTGATTTTCTACCTGCTTGTCGCCTTCACGCCGCTGCGCACTTTCATCCCCGGCTATCCGAACGCGCAGGCCCGTCGGCAGGCTGTCCAGAACGCCATTCGCATCGACTCCCTGGAGACGCAAATCCTCCAGTGGGAGCTATACACGGAGGACCTCAAGCGCGTGGTGGCGGGGGAGGAACCCCTGCTGCTGGACAAGCTCATCCTGGACCGGCAGGAGTCTGGCAAGGAGGCCGATTCCCTTTTCCTGATGCGTCGCGACTCCCTTCTCCGGGCCCGGGTCGCCGAAGCCGAACAGTTTGAAGTGTCGGGCCCCCGGCGCACCCTCCCCATCGAGGCGGTCACCTTCTACACGCCCCTCAAGGGCGTCATCTCGGAGGGGTTCGACCGGACGCTGCATCCGTATGTCGATGTCACGGCGCCGGCCGGTACCGCGGTGATGGCCGTCCTGGACGGAACCGTTGTCTTCGCCGGCTGGGAAGAGGCGGACGGATACACCATCGCCATCCAGCACCGGGGCGACATCATCTCGGTGTACAAGCATAACGAAAAGCTTCTCAAGAAGGCAGGCGATTCCGTGAAAGCCGGAACGCCGGTCGCCCAGGTGGGCACCTCCGGGTCCCTGACCAAGGGCAACCATCTGCGGCTGGAACTCTGGTACGCGGGAGAGCCCGTGGACCCGGCCGCTTATATCAGTTTCTGACCATTGTATGCAACCTAAGAGAATAGCCATCCTCGGGTCGACGGGATCCATCGGGCGTCAGACCCTGGACGTGGTGCGGCAGCATCCGGACCGGTTCCAGGTGGAAGTCATCACGGCGGGCAGCAACGCCGCCCTCCTGGCCGAACAGGCCCGCGCCTTCGACGTCCCGCACGCCGTCATCTGCAATACCACCAAATACGACCAGGTCCGCGACATCCTCGCGGGCACCCGGACCGAAGTCCACGCCGGCATCGACGCCGCCTGCGATCTGGTGACAGGGGAGAATGTCGATATCGTCGTCGCGTCGATGGTGGGCTTCAGCGGGCTCCGGCCCACGCTGGCCGCCATCCGCGCCGGAAAGGACATCGCCCTGGCGAACAAGGAAACCCTCGTCGCCGCCGGCTCCATTGTCATGGCGGAGGCGCAGCGGTGCGGGGTGAAGATTCTTCCGGTGGACTCTGAGCACTCGGCCATCTTCCAGTGCCTGCAGGCCGCGGGGGGGAATCCCGTGGCGCGCATCCACCTCACGGCTTCCGGCGGACCCTTCCGCACCTGGCCTCGGGAACAGATTGAAAAGGCGGGAAAGGACCAGGCCCTGCGGCATCCCAACTGGAACATGGGCGCGAAGATCACGATCGATTCCGCGACCATGATGAACAAGGGCTTCGAGGTCATCGAGGCCAAGTGGCTGTTCGACGTGGAGCCCGAGCGGATCCACGTGGTCGTGCATCCGGAATCGGTCATCCACTCGATGGTGGAGTTCGCGGACGGCGCCGTCCTCGCGCAGCTCGGCTGCCCGGACATGCGGGAGCCCATCCAGCTGGCCCTCTCATATCCCGAGCGCCTGTCCCTGAACAACCGGAAACTGGATTTCAGCACGCTGGGCGCCCTGACTTTCTTCGAGCCCGACCTGGAGAAATTCCCCTGCCTGAAGCTCGCCTTCGAAGCCATCGGCCGGGGCGGAAATCTTCCCTGCGCCCTCAACGCGGCGAACGAAGCCGCCGTCGCCGCCTACCTGGAAGACAAAATCGGATTTTATGATATCGCCGCCGTCGCCGCGGACACCATCGCTTGCACGGAATTTGTAGCGGAACCTTCCCTGGACGACATCTTCGCCACGAACGAGGAGGCTTTCGCCCGCGCCCGCAAGCAGATATGGTAGTACTTATCAAGACTCTCCAGGTTATTCTGGCCCTTTCCGTGCTCATCCTGATCCATGAGCTCGGGCATTTCATGTGGGCGAAGCTGTTCCACATCCGCGTGGACAAGTTCTTCCTGTTCTTCGACATCGGCGGGGCGAAGCTGTTCTCCACGAAGTCGGCCTGGTTCACGAAACTGTGTCCGAAGGCCGCGGAGTGGGAGACCGAATACGGCATCGGCTGGCTGCCTCTCGGCGGCTACTGCAAGATCGCCGGCATGATCGACGAGTCCCTGGACACCGCCGCGATGAAGCTGGACCCCCAGCCCTGGGAGTTCCGTTCGCACCCGGCCTGGCAGCGCCTGCTGGTGATGTCGGGCGGCGTGCTGAACAATTTCATCTTCGCCATCCTCGCCTATATCCTCATCCTGGACATCTGGGGTGACGTCTATCTCCGGAACGAAGGCAACGCCATTTATGTCAATGAGTTGGCCTACGAGATGGGCTTCCGCACGGGCGACCGGATCCTCGCCCTGGACGACTATGTCCCGGACGATTTCACCACCCTCCAGGTGGACTTGGCGAGACGGGATGTCCGTAAGGCGACGGTCCTTCGCGGGACCGACACCCTGGACATTTACATCGACCAGTCTCGCATCGGTGAAGTCTTGAACTCCCCGCTGATGTTCGACCTGGCGATCCCGTTTGTCGTCGATACTATCCCCGCCGGAACGCCGAATGCCGGCATCCTGACGCACGGCGACCGCATCGTCTCCGTGGACGGACAGCCGATCACCTATCTCCAGGATGCGCGCCCGCTGCTCGCGGAGCGCGCGGGGCGCGAGATTCCCGTGGGCATCATCCGTGGGGAAGACTCCCTGCAGGTGGCTTTGCAGGTGGATACGACCGGTAAGGTGGGCGTCTATACGATATTCCCGAATTATGAGCGCAGGGAGTACTCTTTCCTCCAGGCCATTCCGGCGGGCGTGAAGCTTACTTTCTCCACCGTGGGTGGATATCTGCAGGACCTGCGCCTTGTCGCGACGCCGCGCACGGAGGCGTACAAGTCCGTGGGCAGTTTCATCGCCATCGGGCAGGTGTTCCCGGCTGAATGGGACTGGTACCGGTTCCTGACGCTCCTGGCCCTGCTGTCGATCATGCTGGGCGTGATGAACCTCCTGCCGATTCCGGCCCTGGACGGCGGCCACATCGTCATCTGCCTGTATGAGATGATCACGGGCCGCAAGCCTAGCGACAAGTTCATCCTCGCCGCGCAGATGGTGGGCATGGTTCTGCTGCTACTGCTGATGCTGCTGGCTTTCGGGAACGACATTGGAAGACTGATCAGATAACATTAATAACCTTATGAAACGGATTTTACAGATAAGCGCCCTGGTGGCGATGGTACTGGCCCTGGCGGGATGCAAGGGTGGTAACCGCAAACCGCTGCTTCCGAACGTGAGCGGCAAGGCCGGCGAGATCATTGTCGTCATCGACAAGGACAACTGGGAGGGCGACATCGGCAACGCTTTCCGCGAGCTCCTGGCCACGGACTGCCCCTACCTGGCCCAGCGCGAACCCCTGTTCACCCTGGCCAACGTCCCTCCGGGAAGCTTCAACAACATGTTCAAGATGCACCGGAACATCCTCATCCTGAACATCAATCCGCAGAACCAGACCACCGGGATGATGTACAAGCGCGACCAGTGGGCCCGTCCGCAAAGCGTGGCGCAGGTCAATGCCTACGACAAGGAAGGCGCCCTCGCCATCATCGACGAGGCCAAGGACCAGCTGCCGGAGTTCTTCGAGGCGGCCGAGCGCGATCGGATCATCGCGAACTCCATCCTGTATGAGGAGCTCACCCTCCGCGATCCCGTGCAGAAACTTACCGGCGGCATCCTCCATTTCCCTTCGGGCTACAAACTTCGTAAGGAGACGGATGATTTCGTGTGGATTGCCGATGAGAAGCAGTATACCAACCAGGCGGTCCTTATCTACCGCTATCCGGTTCCGGAAAACGACCCCTTCTCCATGGAGAACATCATTGCCAAGCGCAATGAGGTGATGCAGGCCAATGTCCCCGGCATGTTCGACGGCTCCTACATGACCACTTCCACCGCTGTCGAACCGACGACGCGTTCGCTCAAATACCATGGAATCGACTTTATGGAGACCCGCGGCTTCTGGGAGGTCGAGGGAGATTATATGGGCGGCCCCTTCGTTTCCCATTCCTTCTACAGCCCGGACGGGAAGGATATCATCGTCACGGAGGCCTTTGTCCACGCTCCCAGATACGACAAACGGCCCCTTCTGCGTCAGGTGGAGTCCATCCTTTATTCCTTCGAGTGGAAAAAGTAAAAAATTATTTTGCGGGTTAAGAAAAAATCCTTACCTTTGCATTCCCTTTTGAAAGGCCCTGTCCGGAAAGAAGGAGAAATATCGCTGGTGGGTTCGTATAACGGCTAGTACTCGGGATTTTCATTCCCGCAATAGGAGTTCGATTCTCCTACCCACTACCAGAAATAAAAAAATAAAGTAATGGCAAACACGAAATCCGCACAACGGGCTTCTCGCCAGAACGAGAGGCACAGACTGCATAACAAGTATTATGCAAAGACGGCGAGGAACGCGATCCGCGACCTCCGTAACACTACTGACAAGAAGGCTGCCGAGGAGAATGCTCCGAAGGTGTACGCCATGATCGACAAGCTTGCCAAGATCGGCGTCATCCACAAGAACAAGGCCTCCAACCTCAAGAGCGGCCTCCAGGTGTTCATCAACAAGCTTTCGTAAGCTTCTGACTCACAGCCGGCCCGGCTCCCAATGGGCAATCGGGATGTAGCGCAGTTGGCTAGCGCACTACGTTCGGGACGTAGGGGTCGTCCGTTCGAGTCGGATCATCCCGACAACAGACCAGGAAATTTTTCCCGGTCTGTTTCGTTTTTTCTGCTCCAAAGGTTGTAATTCACGGAAAAAACCGTACCTTTGTAAGCTACCTTTTCCGTAATGGTGGCTGGTTATTGATGTAAAATCCATCCGGTGCGACTGGCCCGGAGCTAAAACACGCTGGAACGATATGCTGAATATCTTCTACAGACAAAACGGAAAGATCGCTCTCTCCCAGTCGGAGAAAGACTTCGCCAAGATTACCCTCGAGGACACCGTATGGATCGACCTGGTGGATCCGTCCGGCGCGGAAAAGCGTGTCGTGGAGTCCTTCCTCGGAACGGAAATCCAGAGCCGCGCGCAGGCGGAAGAGATCGAAAGCTCCTCCCGCTACTTCGAGACGGACGACGTCATCTTCGCCAATACGAACTTCCTCACCCCGGGTGCCGAGGAGTACAGCATGCAGGCTGTCTCGTTCACGCTGGTGGACCAGACCCTCACCACCCTCCGCGAGGTGCCCCTCCGCAGTTTCACAGAACTCCAGCGCCGGCTGCAGGTGAACCCGAAACAGTATCCCTCCGGCTTTACGGTCTTCGCCACGATTCTGGACCAACGTGTCGACCTGGATGCGGATATGATCGAGCTCCTCTCGAAGGAGATTTCCCAGTACGCCAAGCGCATCAACGAGGAGGAGGACATCGACCAGGAACTCCTGATCGACATCTCCCAGTTGCAGGAAAATACGATGATGGTCCGCGAGAACGTCGTGGATAAGCAGCGCCTGATTTCCAATCTGATGCGGAGCAACAAGGTGCCCGCCTCGCTGGAGCCGCGCCTGAACGTGCTCCTGCAGGATATCTCTTCTCTTTTGAACCATACGAACTTCTGCTTCGAGCGTCTGGAATACCTCCAGGACACCGTCCTGGGTCTGATCAACCTGGAGCAGAACAAGATCATGAAGGTCTTCACGGTCGTCTCCGTCTTCCTGATGCCGCCCACCCTGATCGCCGGCTTCTACGGAATGAACGTCCGCCTGCCGATGATCGCCGCCGACGAGCCCAACGCCTCCTTCTGGAACTGGATTATCATCCTGGGAATCATGGTTTTGTCCTGTCTGGCGATCTGGTTCGTCTTCAAAAAGAAGAAAATGCTTTGAAATTCAATTTTTTTTTCGTATTTTTGCACGCCTTTTCCGGAGGCGTGCTTTTTTTAGCTTCCGGACGGCACAATAAATAATGTTAAACAACTAGTTTCCTATCCAAAAAACTATGTCTGAAGAAATCAAGAACGTGGCAGAAGAGACTCAGGTAGAGGCTCCTGTCCAGAAAGAAACCAAGAAGGCCCCCCTCAACGCCTCCGTCGCCCCGGAGGAGTTCGACTGGGATTCTTTCGAGAACGACACCGTCGCCGGTGAGAACCGCGAGGAAGTCGCCGCCCTCTACGACCAGACCCTCCAGAAGGTGGTCGAGAACGAGGTGGTCGAAGGTGTCGTGACCGCGATCAACAAGCGCGAGGTCGTCGTCAACATCGGCGCCAAGAGCGAAGGTGTCATCTCCGCCCCCGAGTTCCGTTACAACCCGGACCTCAAGGTCGGTGACAAGGTCGATGTCCTCGTCGAGTCCGCTGAGGACCGCAAGGGCCAGCTGGTGATCTCCCACAAGAAAGCCCGCCAGCTCAAGTCTTGGGATATGGTCAACGCCGCTTACGACAACGGCGAAGTGGTCAAGGGTTATGTCAAGACCCGCACGAAGGGTGGCATGATCGTCGACGTGTTCGGCATCGAGGCCTTCCTCCCGGGTTCCCAGATCGACATCAAGCCCATCCGTGACTACGATGTGTACGTGGAC
>JAFYTP010000078.1 GCA_017558775.1 Bacteroidales bacterium
AACAAGGGCCGCACGGTGGACTTCAAGAACACCATCCTCATCATGACCTCCAATGCGGGCGCGGACATCATCCAAAGTTATATGGAGAAACTCCCGGAAGTGAACGGACTGGACATGCAGGCCATCGCCAACCGCCGTTCCCTGCTGGACGAGTGCGGTTCCCGCGTGCTGGACGTCCTCAAGCAGACGGTCCGTCCGGAGTTCCTGAACCGTATCGACGAAATCATCATGTTCGACCCGCTGTCCAAGGCCGATATCCGCGACATCCTGCACATCCAGATGGAAGACCTGCGCAAGAAGCTGTCCGAGAACGGCATCACGGTGGACTTCACCCCCGCCTTCGAGGACTACATGGTCGAGCACGGCTACGAGCCTTCCTATGGCGCCCGTCCAATCAAGCGGCTGATGCAGCGTGAGCTGGTGAACCTGCTCGCGAAATCCATCCTGGACGGCACCGTCCACCGCGACAGCACCATCACCGTGGACTCCGCCGGCGGGCAGATCCTCCTGCGGAATTAAAAAATAATATCTATATTTGTGGTTACGATAACTAAAAACGCTAAACACAAAAATGGGTATGTTAGAAGGAAAGGTGGCCCTCATCACCGGCGCCGCTAGAGGCATCGGCAAGGCCATCGCACTCAAATTCGCAGAAGAAGGCGCGGACGTCGCCTTTACCGATCTGGTCATCAACGAAGCGGCCGAGGAGACCATCTCCGAGATCGCCGCTTTCGGTCATAAGGTCAAGGGTTACGCCTCCAACGCGGCGAACTTCGACGAGACGCACGCCGTCGTCGAGGAGATCCTCAAGGAGTTCGGCCACATCGACATCCTCGTCAACAACGCCGGCATCACCAAGGACGGTCTCGTACTGCGGATGAGCGAGGCCCAGTGGGACGCGGTCATCGCCGTGAACCTCAAGTCGGCCTTCAACTTCATCCACGCCGTGGTGCCGTCGATGTCCCGCCAGAAGGGTGGTTCCATCATCAACATGGCCTCCATCGCCGGCCAGATGGGCAATCCCGGACAGATCAACTACGCCTCCTCCAAGGCCGGCCTCATCGCCATGGCGAAGACCGTCGCCAAGGAAATGGGCTCCCGCGGCATCCGCGCCAACGCCATCGCCCCGGGCTTCATCGTCTCCGAGATGACCAACGCCCTCCCGGAAGCCGTCCGCGAGGAATACATCAAGAGCATCCCGCTCAAGCGGGGTGGTACTGTCGATGAAATCGCCAACACGGCCCTCTATCTGGCCTCTGACCTCTCCTCCTATGTCACCGGCCAGGTGATCGCCGTCAACGGCGGACTCTACTGCTAGATCAACATGCCCGGCTCGCCGCCGGGCATCTTTTTTTGTGATATCAACTTCGTTTGCTAACTTTGCAGCCCCAAACCGAAAACGACTATGTCCAGCCATATCCGAGATATCAATCTGTGGGAAAGCGGAGCGCTCAAGATCCGCTGGGTCCGCGACCATATGCCGCTTCTTGAAGGCATTGAGAAAGATTTCATCGAGACCAAGCCTTTCGCCGGGATGAAGATCGCGTTGAGCGTCCATATGGAGGCGAAGACGGCGCGCCTGTGCCTTTGCCTGGCGGCCGGCGGCGCCGAGATGTACGCAACGGGCTGCAACCCGCTGTCCACGCAGGACGACGTGGCCGCGGCGCTGGTCCACGAGGGCCTGAACGTGTTTGCCGTGCACGGCGCCACGATGGAGGAGTATGAGGAGGACTTGCGGCGCGTGCTGGAGGTCGGCCCGAACATCATCATCGACGATGGCGGCGACCTTGTTACGCTGATGCACAAGGAGTTCCCGGAGCTGATCCCGAACGTAATCGGCGGCTGCGAGGAGACGACCACCGGCATCCTGCGCCTCAAGGCGATGGACCGGGCGGGCACCCTGCAGTTCCCGATGATGCTTGTGAACGATGCGGACTGCAAGCATCTGTTCGACAACCGCTATGGCACCGGCCAGAGCGTGTGGAACGGCATCAACCGCACGACGAATCTCATCGTCGCCGGGAAGGATGTCGTCGTGGCGGGCTACGGTCTTTGCGGCAAGGGCATCGCGATGCGGGCCAAGGGCCTGGGCGCGCGCGTCATCGTCACCGAGGTGGATCCGGTCAAGGCCCTCGAGGCTGCGATGGACGGCTACAAGGTGATGAAGATGGCCGACGCCGCCCCGCTCGGCGACCTGTTCGTGACCGCCACCGGCTGCAAGGACGTCATTACGGCCAAGGAAATGTTGACCATGAAGGATGGTGCAATCTGTTGCAACGCAGGTCATTTCGACGTTGAGGTCGATGTCGCCTGGCTGCGGGAGCACGCCGTGGAGCGCCGCCCGGCGCGGGAGAACATCGAGGCCTTCGTCCTCGAGAACGGCCGCACCGTGTACATCCTCGGCGAGGGCCGGCTCGTGAACCTCGCCGCCGGCGACGGACATCCGGCCGAGATCATGGACATGTCCTTCGCCATCCAGGCGCTGAGCGCCCGCTACCTGGTCCAGCACCGGGGTGCGATGTCTGCCCGCCTGAACAACGTACCCGCGGAGATCGACCGGGAGGTCGCCCTCCGGAAACTGTCGTCGGAAGGGATTTCCATCGACACACTCACCCCTGAACAACATCTATATATTTACGGAGAATAACTAGCCTATGGCACTCATTCCGATTTATTGGTGGAACAAAGAGGTCCACAACTTCCGCATATCCCAA
>JAFYTP010000079.1 GCA_017558775.1 Bacteroidales bacterium
CGCGAAGTACGGGAAGTCCAATAAGGACACCGGCTCTCCTGAGAGTCAGGTTGCTTTATTTTCCTACCGTATCGCTCACCTTACCGAGCACGTGAAGAAGAACAAGAAGGACGTGGTCACCCGTCGTTCCCTTCTCCGCCTGGTCAGTAAGCGCCGTCAGCTTCTGAACTACCTTCAGAAGGTGGACATCGAGAGATACAGGGCCATCATCAAGGAGCTGGGTCTCCGTCGATAGGCTACCGAATAGGAAAAAAGAACGAGGGGGCAGAGGACTGCAAGGCAGTATCTCTACCCCTTTTTCGATGAAAAACGATTCCGGACCGGGTCCGGAAAGACGATACAAGACGTAAGACGTAACAGAAGTAACAATGAACATCATCAACAAGAAGATCGAATTGCCCGACGGTCGGGTGATCGAGATCGAAACCGGCAAACTGGCCAAGCAGGCCGCCGGATCCGCCGTGGTGAAGATGGGTGGCACCATGCTGCTCGCCACCGTCACCTGCGCGAAGGAAGTCAAGGAGGGAACCGACTTTATGCCCCTCACCGTAGATTATCGTGAAAAGTATTATTCCGCCGGCCGTTTCCCGGGCGGTTTCCTCAAGCGCGAAAGCCGCCCCTCCGACTACGAGGTGCTGATCGCCCGCCTCGTGGACCGTCCGATCCGTCCGCTGTGGCCGGATGACTTCCATCTCGAGGTCTTCGTGAACATTATGCTGATCTCCGCGGAGAAGGACATCCAGCCGGATGCCCTGGCCGGCCTGGCCGCCTCCGCCGCCCTCGCCTCCTCCGACCTGCCGTTCGGCGGCCCGGTCTCCGAGGTGCGCGTCGCCCGCATCGACGGGCAGTTCGTCATCAACCCCAACTTCTCCGACGGCGCCCGCGCCGACCTCGACCTGATGGTCGCCGCCACCGAGGAGAACATCATGATGGTTGAAGGCGAGATGAACGAGGTTTCCGAGCACGACATGCTCGAGGCCATCAAGTTCGCCCATGAAGAAATCAAGAAGCACTGCCGCGTCCAGAAGGAGCTCATGAAGGAGCTCGGCACGGACGTGAACAAGCGCGACTACCCGCACGACGAGCAGGACGAGGCCCTTCGCACGGCCATCCACGAGTTCTGCTACGGCAAGTGCTACGCCCTGGCCAAGAGCGCCGCTCCCAAGCACGAGCGTGAGGACGGTTTCGAGGCCATCAAGGCCGAGTTCCTCGCCACCCTGTCCGAGGAGGACCAGGAGGCGAAGGCCGCGCTCGTCGACCGCTACTACCACGATACCGAGAAGGAAGCCATGCGCAACATGATCCTGGACGAAGGCTGCCGTCTGGACGGCCGTAAGACCGACGAGGTCCGCCCGATCTGGTGCGAGGTCGATTACCTCCCCTGCGCCCACGGCTCCGCCATCTTCACCCGCGGCGAGACCCAGTCCCTCGCGAGCGTGACCCTCGGCACCAAGCTGGATATGAAGGAGATGGACGAGGTGCTCATCCAGGAGGACCAGCAGTTCGTGCTCCACTATAACTTCCCGCCGTTCGCCACCGGTGAGGCCAAGCCTCAGCGCAGCGTGGGCCGTCGCGAGATCGGCCACGGCAACCTGGCGATGCGCGCCCTCAAGCCCGTCATCCCCACCGCTCCGGAATTCCCGTACGCCGTGCGCGTCGTTTCCGATATCCTCGAGTCCAACGGCTCCAGCTCCATGGCTTCCGTCTGCGGCGGCTGCCTGGCCCTCATGGACGCGGGTGTCAAGATCAAGAAGCCGGTGGCCGGTGTTGCCATGGGCCTGATCACCGACGCCGAGCGCCCGAACGACCGCTACGCCATCCTTACCGACATCCTCGGTGACGAGGACCACCTCGGCGACATGGACTTCAAGGTCACCGGCACCAAGGACGGCATCACCGCCACCCAGATGGACATCAAGGTGGACGGCCTCTCCTACGAGGTCCTCGAGAAAGCCCTCGAGCAGGCCCGCCAGGGACGCATCCACATCATGGGCGAAATGCTCAAGACCATCGCCGAGCCGCGCGAGGACTACAAGCCCTTCGTGCCGCGCATGGTCCAGATCGAGATCCCGTCCGAGTTCATCGGCGCGGTCATCGGCAA
>JAFYTP010000080.1 GCA_017558775.1 Bacteroidales bacterium
CGCGAGGCCCTTCGCCATCGTGACGAGGTCCGCCTCGACACCCGCCCACTGGTGGGCGAAGAACCGGCCGGTACGGCCGCAGCCGGACTGGATCTCGTCCAGCACCAGCAGCGTCCCGGTGCGGTCGCACAAGGCGCGGAGGTCGCGCAGGAAAGCGTCGGACGGCAGATGGATGCCCGACACGCCCTGGATACCCTCGATGATGACGGCGGCGTATTCTTTCGTGGACAATTCTTTTTCCGTGGCGGCCAGGTCGCCCAGCGGCACGAAGGTCACCTTGTCCGTGGCGTTGAACGGCGCGCGGATCTTGGGATTGTCGGTGACGCTCACCGCGCCGGAAGTCCGTCCGTGGAAGGCGCCGCCGAAAGCGAGGACCTTGGGACGGCCGGTGTGGAAGGACGCCACCTTGAGGGCGTTCTCGACGGCTTCCGCCCCGCTGTTGCACAGGAAAAGGTGGAACTTGTCATAGCCGCTGACCTTCCCCAGCTTCTCCGCCAGGGTGTCCTGCAGGCCGTTCAGCACGGCGTTGGAGTAGAAACCGAGCTTGCCGATCTGCTCCCGGATGGCGGCCACATAATGGGGATGGCTGTGGCCGATGCTGATGACGGCGTGGCCGCCGTACAGGTCCAGGTACTCCTGGCCCGCGGCGTCCCAAATCGTGGAACCCTGACCCCTTACGGGTTCGATGTCCCAGCGTTTATATACATTGAATAAGTCCATTTGTTCTGTTCGTATAGATTCCCGATCAGGTCGGGAATGACGGGAATTAGAAGGCTGAGGCTTTCAGGCGGAGGCCGGCGGTTTCGGGGAGGGAGAACATCAGGTTCATGTTCTCGACGGCCTGGCCGGAGGCGCCTTTGAGGAGGTTGTCGATGGCGGAGGTGATCACGAGCTGCCCGTCGTGCATTTCCAGGGAAATGAGGCACTTGTTCGTGTTCACCACCTGCTTGAGGTCCACGGAGCCGGGGAGCACCCAGGTGAAGGGCGCATCGGCATAAAAGTTCTTGTACAGGTCCGTCACTTCCTCGATGGAAAGCGCGCAGGCGGTTTCGGCGACGGCGAAGATGCCGCGGGGGAAGTCGCCCCGGACCGGGATGAAATGGAGGTTGTCCCCCACGCCCAGGTTCCGGCGGATTTCCGCTAAGTGCTGGTGCGTCAGGACTTTATAGGTCGATAAGTTATTGTTCCGCCAGCTGAAGTGGGAGGTGGGACCGGGCTTGACGCCGGCGCCGGTGGATCCGGTGACGGCCTGCAGATGGATCTCGCCCTGCAGGAGGCCGGCCTTCGCCAGCGGCAGGAGCGCCAGCTGGATGGCGGTGGCGAAACATCCGGGATTGGCCACCTTGGACGCGCCGGTGATGCGGTCGCGCTGCAGCTCCGGGAGTCCATAGACATAACCGTCGGACTCGTCCCGGAAATCCTGGGCCAGGTCCACGACCTTGAGCCCCTCCGGGCAGGGATGCTCCTCCCAGAAAGCGCGGCTCTTCCCGTGCGCGGAGCACAGGAAAAGGACGTCGATACCACTCAGGTCAACGACATCCGTAAAAACAAGGTCCGTATCCCCAACAAGGCCGGGGTGATGCTCGGCCACGGGCTTTCCCGCCTGGCTCTCGGAATGGATCCAGGCAATCTCCGCCGCGGGATGGTTCACCAGCAGGCGGACGAGTTCACCGGCGGTGTAGCCGGCACCTCCTATGATACCGGCCCGGATCATTGCTCGTCGGGATGATGGATGGTCAGATGCTCCTTGGGATCGTACAGGAGGCCCGTGCACAGGCACATCTTGTATTCGCGGTCCTTGAGGATGTGGAAATGGCGGCAGCCCTCGCAGCCCTTCCAGAACTCGGGATCATTCGTGAGTTCCGAGAACGGGACGGGACGGAAGCCGAACTCGTAGTTCATCTTCATCACCGCCGCGCCGGTGGTGATGGAGAAGATCTTGGCGTCCGGGAAAAGTTTGCGGGAGAGGATGAAAGTCTGCTCCTTGATGCGCTTCGCGAGACCCATCCCGCGGAACTTGTGCGCGACGATCAGACCGGAGTTCGCGACGAAACTCTTGCCTCCCCATGATTCTATATAGGAGAAACCCGCGAACTCGCCTTCGTCCGTCAGGGCGATGACGGCCTTTCCCGCGCGGATCTTCTCATTGACATATTCCGGGGAGCGGTTGGCGATACCCGTTTTCCGCTCCAGGGAGGAGATGTATATTTCCTCGCAAATCGCCTCTGCGAAAGCGGTGTGGCACTCCTGAGCCACCATTACTTTGAATTCCATTTTGGTAACCTTCTTCTTTCTGGGTGCAAAAATAAAAATTTTTTTTCATAATATGCAAATATTTCCGAGAAAATGCATATCTTTGCCCAGCAAACGGATAAATATACAGAAAAAATGCAAAACAACACGAAACAGCGACAGCAAGCGATCCTGGACATCCTCCGCGCGGGCGCGGTTTACAGCCAGGAAGAACTCGCTCTGAGACTTAAGGATGAGGGTATTGCATCCACGCAGGCCACGCTCTCCCGCGACCTCCGTGCCCTCCGTATTTCCAAAGTGCCCGGAGAGGGCTATGTAATCCCCGCCGAGGGGCATTCCGTTTTCACCGACCTGTCCGCCGGTCCCCTCCGCATCCAATTCTCCAACAACCTCGCCGTCATCCGGACGCGCCCCGGCCTCGCCAGCGCCGTCGCCTCGCTGATCGACCATCACATGATTTATCCCGTCATCGGCAGTATCGCCGGCGACGACACCATTCTCCTGATCCTGCGCGCGGGAACCTCGTCCGACGACGTTCTCGACGCCCTCACTCCCCTTTTCCCCGATATTAAAAACCGTCTTGTAATATGAAAATAGTCGTCGCATACAGCGGAGGCCTCGACACCTCCTATACCGTCATGTATCTTGCCAACCAGGGCCACGAAGTGTACGCCGCCTCGGCGGACACCGGCGGGTTCTCCCCCGCCCAGCTCAAGAAGAACGAAGAGAACGCCTACAAGCTGGGCGCCAAAGCCTTCGTGAACCTGGACGTCAAGGACGAATACTATGAGAAGAGCCTGAAATACATGGTGTACGGCAACGTCCTCCGCGGCGGCACCTACCCCATCTCCGTCTCTTCCGAGCGCATCTTCCAGGCCATCGCCATCGCCCGTTACGCGAAGGAGATCGGTGCCGATGCCATCGCCCACGGCTCCACCGGCGCCGGCAACGACCAGGTCCGCTTCGACATGACCTTCCAGGTGATGTGCCCCGACATGGAGATCATCACCCTCACCCGCGACAAGGCCCTCACCCGCCAGGAAGAGGTCGATTACCTCAACGACCACGGCTTCCCGGCCGACTTCGCCAAGCTCAAGTATTCTTATAATGTCGGCCTCTGGGGCACCTCCATCTGCGGCGGCGAACTGCTGGATTCCGCCCAGGGACTCCCCGAATCGGCCTACCTGAAGCCGGTCACCAAGTCCGGGAACAAGACCGTCAAGATCGGGTTCGAGAAGGGCCAGATCGTCTCTGTCGATGGCAAGACCTTCGACTCCCCCGTCGCCGCCATCCAGGCTTTGGAGGCTGCTGTCGATGGGTACGGCCTCGGCCGGGACATCCATGTGGGCGACACCATCATCGGCATCAAGGGCCGCGTGGGCTTCGAAGCCGCCGCGCCGATGCTCATCATCGCCGCGCATAAATATTTGGAAAAATATACACTGTCCAAGTGGCAGCAGTACTGGAAGGACCAGGTGGGCACCTGGTACGGCATGTTCCTCCACGAGAGCGAGTACCTGGAGCCCGTGATGCGCGACATCGAGGCGATGCTCGAGTCCAGCCAGCGGAACGTGACGGGTACCGTCATCGTGAATTACGGTCCCAAGCAGTTCGAGACCGTGGGCGTCGAGAGCGAGAACGACCTCGTGAAGACCAAGTTCGGCGAGTACGGCGAAATGCAGAAGGGTTGGACCGCGGAAGACGCGAAGGGCTTCATCAAGGTCCTCTCCACCCCGCTCCGGGTGTACTACAACCGGCACGAAGACGAAATCCTCTAATCCTATGACGGAGCTCCTCCAAAAGCTCATTTCTATTCCGTCCCTCAGCCGGGACGAGAAAGCGGTGGCCGACTTCCTGGAAGGATGGCTGGCGCAGGAGGGCCTGAACTCGCACCGCTGCGGGAACAACCTCTGGTGCGCCGCCGGCGAAGGGCCGGCCGTCCTCATCGACGCACACATCGACACGGTGAAACCCGTCGCCGGCTGGACCCGGGACCCGTTCACGCCCTCCCTCGAAGGGGACCGGCTGTACGGGCTCGGCAGCAATGACGACGGCGCTTCGGTCGTGTCGATCATCGCGGCGTTCAAGCGGCTGACGGCGAAAAAGCAGCCTTACACGCTGGTCCTCTCGCTTTCCGCGGAGGAAGAATCCAGCGGCCGTAACGGCCTCGAGATTTCCCTGCAGGAGATCGAGGCGGCCTATGGTCCCATCGCCTGCGGCGTGTTCGGCGAGCCGACTTCCCTGGAAATGGTCGTGGCGGAAAAGGGGCTGATGGTGCTGGACTGCTCCGTAAAAGGTGTTGCCGGACACGCGGCGCGGAACACCGGGGTGAACGCCATCTACAAGGCGCTCCCGGCGATTGAATGGTTCCGCAACAAGCAATTCGAGAAGGTTTCCGACCAGCTCGGACCGGTCAAGATGACCGTGACGCAGGTCAATGCCGGGGTGCAGCACAACGTTATCCCCGACCTCTGCACCTTCGTGGTCGATGTCCGTTCCAACGGGCTGTATTCCAATGAGGAACTCCTGGAACTGATCCAGGCGGAGGCACCCTGCGAGGTCGTCGCGCGTTCCACGCGGCTGCACGGCTCGGCCATTTCC
>JAFYTP010000009.1 GCA_017558775.1 Bacteroidales bacterium
ACTTTTCTCTCAAGTAATATACTGCGGTGGTTATAGCGGTGAGGATCCACCTCTTCCCATTCCGAACAGAGAAGTTAAGCTCACCATCGCCGATGGTACTGACCCACCAGTTGGGAGAGTAGGTAGCCGCCGTTCTTTGGAAGCCCGATCGTCAACAGACGACCGGGCTTCTTTGTTTGTTCTCGCTCCGCTCGAACCGAACGTCGGCTACCGCCGCCCTACCCCCCGCCGCTCCGCGGCTGCCCCCGAGGGGGCGACACCCCCTCTTCGTCCCCCTGGAAGGGGGACTCGTCGGCCCTCCGGGCCTCCAGAAATTGCATCGACCAACCTATTGATATTCAGTCAAATGCTTATTCTCGGGTGCACATTTTCGTGCACCCGATATACATCAACTCTCTGTGAATCAACAGGTTTGTCGATGCAAAATCTAAATTCCACATTATCAGTTAGATGACTGTTTAGAGGTGCACCGAAAAGTGCACCTCTGCATAGTCATGTGGCTCATTGTCAAGCAGATGGGACGGGAGTGGATGAGAGGGGAGGGTGGTGTGACGGCGGAGTTCGGGTTTCGGCCAATGCGAGCGGGAGGGAAGGGGTGTGCCCGGAGGGATGACGGCGTCTGTTTGAGCGCTAGTTAGGCCCGTGAGGGACTAACTGAGCGAGTTCGCCGTCAAGGCCCTGACCGACCTTTGCGAACCGCCGAAACCCGCACGGAGACGGCGCACCACCCTTCCCTCCCACTTCCGTTCTTCCCTTCCCTTATCTTATCTCCTCCTTTCTCCTCATTTTCCTTCCTCTCTCATTCCCAATATCTTGATCTTTTTCTTCGAGTGGGAAGTTTCGATGGTGGTCCACAGGATGGACCACCGTAAGCGATTTACCCCATAAAATGTCAATGGTGGTCCAGGGATTGGACCACCATCGGCGGGGGGGGGGACAAAAAAATGACCGACCCCCGAAGGGGCCGGCCTTGAGAGAGTGCTAAGCACGCCTGGATTAGCGGAGCTTGGTGTAACCGTAACGGGCCTCGTCGGCGAGTTCGATCTCGATGCGCATGAGGCGGTTGTACTTGGCGATACGGTCGGTACGGGACAGGGAACCGGTCTTAATCTGGCCGCTGTTGGTAGCGACGGCGATGTCGGCGATGGTGGTGTCCTCGGTCTCACCGGAACGGTGGGAAGTGACGGTGGTATAGCCGTGACGGTGGGCCATCTCGATGGCGTCCAGGGTCTCGGTCAGGGAACCGATCTGGTTCACCTTGATGAGGATGGAGTTGCCGGCGCCCATTTCGATACCCTTCTGGAGGTACTTCACATTGGTCACGAAGAGGTCGTCACCCACGAGCTGGCAGCGGTCGCCGATGGCCTTGGTGAGCTTCACCCAGCCTTCCCAGTCTTCCTCGGACAGGCCGTCCTCGATGGAGTCGATCGGGTACTTGGTGATGAGCTGCTCGAGATAGGCGATCTGCTCGTCGGTGGTGAGCTTCTTGCCGTTCGGATCCTTCTGCTTGCCGTCCTTCAGCTGCTTGTAGTCGTAGTAGAAGGAACCGTCCTCATTCTTGAAGCAGAACTCGGAGGCGGCGCAGTCCATAGCGATCTTCACGTCCTTGCCAGGCTCGTAACCGGCCTTCTTGATGGCCTCGATGATGCAGTCAAGGGCATCGTCGATACCGTTGAGCTTCGGGGCGAAACCACCCTCGTCACCCACGGCGGTGGAGAGGCCGCGACCCTTCAGAACCTTCTGGAGAGCGTGGAAGACCTCAGCGCCGATACGGACGGCCTCAGCCTCGCTGGGAGCGCCGACCGGACGGATCATGAACTCCTGGAAAGCGATCGGAGCGTCGGAGTGGGCGCCACCGTTGATGATGTTCATCATCGGAACCGGGAGGACATAGGCGTTGGTACCGCCGAGATAGCGGTAGAGCGGAAGACCGAGCTCCAGGGCGGCAGCCTTCGCGACAGCGAGGGAAACGCCGAGGATGGCGTTGGCGCCGAGCTTGGACTTGGTCGGAGTGCCGTCGAGTTCGATCATGGTCTTGTCGATGGCGCGCTGCTGGGTGGCGTCCATGCCGACGATGGCCGGAGCGATGACTTCGTTGACGTTCTTAACAGCCTTGAGAACGCCCTTGCCGCAATAGCGGGAACCGCCGTCGCGGAGCTCGAGGGCCTCGTTCTCACCGGTGGAGGCACCGGACGGAACGGCGGCGACGCCGACAAAACCGCTGTCAAGGGTAACTTCAACTTCGATGGTGGGGTTGCCGCGGGAATCGAGGATCTCCCTACCGAAAACTTGTACGATCTGCATAGTTTTATAGAATTAAAAAGACTTTGCTCTATGTAAGCGCCGCAAATTTACGAAATAATTCGCACATTGTCAACGGACACGGTACACCTCGATGCCCGTCGCCGATTTCCGCCCCATCACATACTCCTCCAGCGTCTTCTCTTCAACGACCACTTTCATCGGCACCGTCGATGCATGAATGAACCGCACCGGCTTCCCGGGCTCCACCAGGGCGATGCCGCAGTGGGAAATGTCCAGCCCGTCGATTCGGGTGTTGAAAAGGATGATGTCGCCGTTCCGGATCCCGCCCAGCGCCTTTTTCAAGGCCGATTTAGGGATATAGGTTGATGCTACCGCGTTGATCCGGTCCTCGACCGCCGCGATGGCATCGACATCCGTCATCCGGGCATAGGCCTCCGGGTGCTGCGACATGTAGTGGACCGGGTGGTCCAGGGTGGTACCGCCGAGGTCCATTGACATATCCTGGAGCACACCGCGGACAACCCCCTGCCGGGCCCATTCGGTCGTGTAGTGAAGACGGTCCTCGTACCGGAAGCATTGACCTTCCCGATACCGGCTCTGCAACAGCTCTGCTGCAAACGTCTCAAAATCACCATCTTGCCGTGCTGCGCGCACCAGCCCCAGGCACGTCTCCACGAATAGGATGCAATCCGTCCGAGTCAGGTAAATGCACAGCTTCTCCTCCGGCAGCTCCTCCAGCGTCCCCGCCACATACGGCTGGCCGAGCAACGCTTTCGCCGCCCGGACCATCTGCGCCCCGGGCGCATCGGCCGGGTGCGCCTTCAGCTCCGCCAGCACCTTTTCCGCCAGCGCCTTGTCTTCCGGCGTGGTCACATAATCGACACCCTTCCCGGGCTGACCTTGGCAGGCCAGGAAAGGAAACAGGAGAACCAACAGCAAGATCCACTTTTTCATCGCGGTATCGGATTAGAAATACTTCTTCTCTTGCCTATATAATGCCACAAAGATGAAAATCAGGATAGTAAAGGCCCAAAGCGACGATCCGCCGTAGCTCAGCAGGGGCAGGGGAATGCCGATAACGGGCATCAGGCCCACGGTCATGCCGATATTGATGAACAGGTGCATGAAGATGCACGCGGCTACGCAGTAGCCATAAATTCGGTTAAAACTTTCGCGACATCGTTCGGCATCCAGGATGATCCGGACGATGAGGAATACATACAAGAGGATGACGACCAGACAACCCAGGAAGCCCCACTCTTCTCCCACAGTGCAGAAAATGAAGTCCGTGGACTGCTCCGGGACGAAGCCGAAAGCCGTCTGGGTACCCTGCAGGAAACCCTTGCCGGTCAGGCCGCCGGAGCCGATGGCGATCTTGGACTGGTTCACGTTATAACCCACGCCCGCCAGGTCCTCCTTCATGCCCAGCAGCACCTCGATACGGGATCGCTGGTGGTCCTGCAGGACGTTCTGGAAGATGAAATCCGTCGAGAAAATGAGCCCGACGCCGATGATGAAGGCTAACACGGACAGGCCCAGGAAACCGTCCTTCAGACGGAAGGCGCGCATGCCGATGAAAGGCAGCGAAATGAATCCCAGGGCCAGCAGCAGATACAGCGGCTTGACCTTGAGGAGGAAGGCCCACTGATAGGTTGTACTCTCATTGGCCTGGGGAACCCAGGTTACATTCTGCATCCAGTCGATATGGGCTTGGATCGAATCCTGCAGCATCCCCCACAGGCGCGGTAGAAAGGCCATTACGGCCACGAAACCCAGCCCGAGGTATATCCGCCTCCAGAAATACTTCCGAGGGCCTCGGAAGGCGTTAGAAAGCGTCAGGATGGTGACGAGTATGAGTACCGATGTGTATGGACTGAGAGTGAGCGTTGTTATGAACAACAGGATGGCCAGGCCGATCAGGGCGATCCACCACCCGTTGAAACCCTCCCGGTACAGCACGAAAATGAAGCCGGTGTACACGAGGGCGGAACCGGTCTCGCTCTCCGCCACGATGATGAGCATCGGGACGCCGATGATGGCGGCCACGAGGAAAAAGTCCTTCCAGGCGGACATCTTGAAGTTCTGCCGGCTCATCACGGTGGCTAGCAGCAGCGATGTCGTAATCTTCGATATTTCAGCGGGTTGGAACTTAATAGGGCCGAACTCGAACCATGAATGCGACCCCTTCACATCCCTTGACAGGAAGATGACCGCGACCAACAGAAAACACACGCCGATGTACATCGGTATCGACCCGGTCTCCCACAGTCGGGGCGGGATGACGAACAGGATCAGACCCGCGAGCCCGAAGGCCGTAAGCATCCAGACGAACTGCTTGCCGCTGCGGACGGACCAGTCGAAGATGGAGGACGGATTCTCGGAATGGACGGACGCGTAGATGTTCACCCAGCCGATGAGCACCAGCAGGATGTACACCCCGATGAGCTTCCAGTCGACAGACTGTCTCAGACCCCGTTTATGCGTGTTCTCGCCGATCATCCCTTAATCCTTCTTGACCCGCGACATCAGGTTCGCTTCCTTCATCCGTTTCTCGAGATCGGGGCGTTTGACCTCCCCGGTCAGGTATTTCTCCACCATCAGCGACGCCATCGGGGCCGCGTAGGTGGCACCGAAGCCGCCGTTCTCCACGTATGCGGCGATGGCGATCTTGGGATTGTCCATCGGCGCGAAGCAGATGAAGCAGGAGTTGTCGGCGCCGCGCGGGTTCTGGGCAGTGCCGGTCTTGCCGCAGATATCCAGCCCGTCCACGTGCGCGATCCAGGCCGTTCCGCCCATGCCCGCACCGGAATTGACCGCCCGCCACATGCCCTTGATCACTTTCGGGAAATGCTCCAGGGACACCTTGGTGTACTGCTTCTCGTAGTACTTCGGGTCGAGTTCGACGCCTTCGGAGGCCTTGACGATGTGCGGAATGTAATAGAAACCGCGGTTGGCGACGATGGCGCAGAAGTTCGCCAGGTGCATCGGCGTGGCGAGGATTTCGCCCTGGCCGATGGACAGGGAAATGACCGTGGTGGAGTTCCAGCGGCCTTTTCCGTAAGCGCGGTTGTACGTCTTGGAAGTGGGGATGTTGCCGCTCAGTTCGTTCGGGAAATCGCTTCCGAGTTTGGTGCCGAAGCCGAAGCTCGTCACCATGTCGTGCCAATGGTCCATCGCCTCGCCGTAGTCCCCGTTGAACTTGCGGTTGTCCAGGATGTTCTTGAGCACGTAGCAGTAGTACGCGTTGCAGGACATCATGATGGACTCCTCCATGTTGATGGGGGATTTATGTCCATGGCAACCCAGCTTGTGCCCGGCCCCGAAATGGTAGCCGTGGCTGCAGGGATACATCATCTCCGGCCGCAGCACGCCCTCCTCGAGGCCGATGAGTCCGTTACAAAGCTTGAACACCGAGCCCGGGGGATAGGACGCCTGCACGGCGCGGTTGTACATCGGCCGATACGGGTTCTTGGAGATTTCCTCATAGTGCTTGCCGATGTCCGCGAGCTGGGATACGTCGATACCGGGGGAGGACACCAGCGCGAGAATCTCGCCCGTGCCCGGCTCGATGGCGACGATGGCCCCGACCTTGTTCTGCATCAGCTCCTGTCCATACTGCTGGAGCTGTGCGTCGATGGTGGTGACGATATCGTGTCCCGGGACGGCTTCCTTGTCAAATTCGCCGTCCTTGTAGGGCTGCTCGATCTGGTTGTGGGAGTTGCGCAGGAAGATGTGATACCCCTTCTCGCCGCGGAGGTCCTTCTCGCGCGCTGCCTCGATGCCGGTCATGCCGGCGTAGTCCCCGGAACGGTACTCGCCCGGGTGATTGTCGATGTACGCCTGGTTCACCTCGGACACATAGCCGAGGAGGTTGCCGCCGGCGTTGATGGGATAGTCGCGGATGCCGCGCACCTGCCCCTTGAAGCCGGGGAAGCGGTATTGGACCTCGGCGAACTTGTTGTAGGTCTCGGCCGGGATCTGCTTGATCATCGTGACGCTCTGGAAGCCGATCTTCCGGCGGTTCTTCGCGTATTCCTGCATCTTCCCCCGGATGAATTCCACCGTAGTGTCCAATGCCGTCGCCAGGGCGAGCGTGTCGAACGCCTGCACGTCGCGCGGGTTCACGAGGATGTCGTAGGCAACCTTGTTGCCCACGAGAATGTCTCCGTTGCGGTCGTAGATGACGCCGCGGGTGGGGTAGATGATCTCCCGAACCGTGGTGTTGTTGTCCGCGTCGATCTTGTAGTGGTCGTCCAGGACCTGGATGGAGAAGATCTTCGCGAGCAGGATGACGGCCACCACGCCGAGGCCGATAAGAAGCCGGGTGTGTCGGGTGTCGGTCGTCATTTGCGGGTATCGGGAGCCAGGATGTCGACGATCAGGAGCGAGACGATCCATCCGGCGCCGAGGGAGATCCCGAAGCGGATGGCGTTGAAGGCGAGCGGACGGGTGCCGGCACCATCGGCCCAGATATAGATGCCCAGGAACAGGGCCTGCACGAGGAAGATGGCGAGCGCCACCTTACCGAATCCGTTCTTCCGCATGGAGAAGTCCTCCTTCCGGGCGAAGAGCTCATCCCCGAAGATCAGGCGGATGACCTCCTTCCGGACGAAGGCGACCGGGACGAGTGCGAGGACGTTGAGGCCGAGCAGGCCTTCAGAAAGGAGGTCCACGGCGAGGCCGGTGAGGAAGGCGATGACCATCGTCACCCACGTGGGGACGCGGGTGGAGATGCACAGCACCATCACGGGCAGGATGCTTATGAATAGATAGGCCGACAGGTGAACGTAGTTGCACAGGAGCATCTGCGCCGCCGCCAGCAGCAGGTAGACGAGCCAGAATTTACCCTTTCTCATAGTCCGAACTCCTCCACTTCGTCTAAGGCCGTGTTATGGACGACGGTCACATAGCGGATGGCCGTGAAATCCTGGAACAGCTTCACCCGGATCTCGTTGGTGGCGCCGTTGATGACGCGGGCCTCCCCGGCGACGCCGAGCGGGATGTCCGGCGGGAACATCATGGAATGGCCGCTGGTATAGACCGTGTCGCCGACGGCGTATTTGTACTGGAGCGGCACTTCCTGGAGGATGGCGCCGTTGGAATTGACCCCGTCCCAGACCAGCAGGCCCGTGGCCCCCTCGTCACCGAAGCGGCCGCTGATGGAAATGTCACTGTTCTGGAAGGAGAAAGCGTAGGAGTAATGGGCGCTTACGGCGTCAATGACGCCGACCACGCCGCTGCGGGTGATGATGCCCGACTTCTCCTGGATGCCGTCCTCGAAACCCTTGTTCAGGATCATGTAGTTATGCTGCTTGTTGCGGCTGATCTTGACGACCTCCGCCGGGGTGTAGTCGAACCCCTGGACACGGCCGTGGGCGATGCCCATTGAGTCCACGAGGGCCGCATGGGCGTCCGTCCGGTAGGATTCCAGCTCCTCGCGGAGTTCGAAATTCTCCCGGGCCAGGTCCTCGTTGATGCGGTGGAGGTTGAAGTAGTTCGCCACGGTCTGCGTGCTTCCCCAGACGGTGCCCATCACGCCGTGCGCGGCGCGGGCGAGCCAGAGGCGTTGGAGCTCGGCGTTCCGCGAGAGCATCTGCAACGCAGCAATCTCCATGACGATGAAGATTGCTGCGCTGAGGAGTCGGGGCAGGAACTTCCGCTCTTTGTGCATACCTTAGCGCATCAGGAAGGAGTAGTTGTCCGTGTTCTTGAGGGCGATGCAGGTACCGCGGGCGACCGCGCGGAGCGGGTCTTCCGCCACGTGGAAGGGGATGTTGACCTTTTCGGTGAGGCGCTTGTCCAGACCGCGGAGCAGGGCGCCGCCGCCGGAGAGGAAAATGCCGTTCTCCACGATGTCGGAGTAGAGTTCCGGAGGGGTCTGCTCCAGGACCTGCTGGATGGAGGTTTCCAGGCGGGCGATGGACTTGTCCAGGCAGTGGGCGATCTCCTGGTAGGGGATGAGGGCCTCGACCGGGTGGCCGGTCATGAGGTTCGGACCGCGCACGAGGAACGGTTCGGGCTCGACGTCCAGTTCGGGCAGGACGGCGCCGACGGCGATCTTGATCTTCTCGGCCGTGGTTTCGCCCACGCGGATGACGTGCTGCTGACGCAGGTAGTTCTGGATGTCGGCAGTGAACACGTCGCCGGCCACGCGGATGGAATCCTGCTGGACGATACCGCCCAGGGAGATGACGGCGATTTCGGTGGTACCGCCTCCGATATCGACAACCATGTTACCCTTCGGCGCCTCCACGTCGAGGCCGATACCGAGGGCCGCCGCCATGGGTTCGAAGATCAGGTACACGTCACGGCCGCCGGCGTGCTCGGAGGAGTCGCGGACGGCTCGGATCTCCACTTCCGTGGAGCCGCAGGGGATGCCCACGACCAGCTTGAGGTTCGGGGCGAAAAGGCTGCGGTGACGGGCGTTGACCTGGCGGATGAAACCGCGGATCATCATTTCGGCGGCGTTGAAGTCCGCAATCACGCCGTCGCGCAGCGGACGGACGGTGCGGATGCCGGGATTCGTCTTCTCGTGCATCAGCTTGGCCTTCTGGCCGAGGGCGATGCACTTGTTGGATGTATTGTCGATGGCGACAATCGAGGGCTCGTCCAGCACGATCTGGTCATTCTGGAAAATGACGGTATTGGCCGTGCCGAGGTCTATAGCGAGCTCCTGGTTGAGGAAACGGAATGCCATTATGTTTGCTTTTAAAATTCGGTATTGAACAAGTGTTCAAAATTACGAAAAAAATCTTACATTCGCATAAAGAAATTACACGAATGGAGCGAAAAAGATATCTGGTCGTAACGGCCGGCGGAACCGGTACCCGGATGGGAAGCGCGCTGCCCAAGCAGTTCCTTTCCCTGGGGGACCGAGCCATCCTGCAGCGGACCATCGAACGCTTCCTGGAGGCCTGTCCCGATATCCGGGTGATCACCGTCCTCCCCGAGGCTCACATGGCCTGGTGGCGCCGGTATTGCCGGGAACGGAACTTCAACTGCCCCCAGCGCCTGGTCCCCGGCGGCTTCACCCGTTTCCACTCGGTGAAGAACGCCCTCGAACACGTTCCCGACGGGGCCGTGGTCGCCGTCCATGACGCCGTCCGCCCGCTCCTGAGCCCCGGTCTGATCAGGTCGATGTTCGAGCGCATGGACACGGTCCGCGCCCTCATTCCCGTGGTGCCCTCGGTGGACACGCTCGCCGTCCTGGACAAGGACCCGGACGGGACGCTCCGCGACAGCGGCGAGACGGTGGACCGCTCCCGGATTTACGGCGCGCAGACGCCCCAGATGTTCCATTCTGAGGACTTGAAAGCCGCTTATGGACAGGGATTTGACCTGTCTTTCACCGATGACGCTTCCGTCGCCAGGAGATACGGCGTTCCGCTCTCCTACATCGCAGGGGAGCGGAACAACATAAAATTGACGACGCCGGAGGATCTCTCCCTCGCCGAGGCTATTCTTCAGATTTCCGGTTAAGGCCGGTATAGGTCGTGCTCTTGAAATCCTTCACCCACACCTGGCGCTCGATGGGCTCGTCCAGGGAAATCATCGTGTCGGTGGACTGGATGTAGGGGATCTTCTGGATGGTGTTCAGGAGCACCTCCATCAGGTGGTCGTTGTCCAGGCAGTACACCTTCGCGAGGATGGCGTAGCGGCCGGTTACGAAATGACACTCCACGATTTCGGGAATTTTCTTCAGGTGCGCGATCACTTCCGGATAGCGGGTGGATTCCGAAAGGGAGATGCTGATGTAGGCGCACACGTTGAGGCCGAGGGCCTGGGGCTTCACCAGGAGACGGGAACCGGTAATGACCCCACCTGCTTCCAAACGCTTGACTCTCTGATGGATGGCCGCGCCGGAAACACCGCACTCACGGGCGATTTCCAAGAACGGCATGCGCGCATTCTTGACAAGGAAGGACAGGATTTTCTGATCGATCTGGTCGATGTGATACGTTGCCATAGGGGAGTTATAGGATTACTGTTTCAAACTAACCACTACAAAAGTAAAAATTTTTTTTAAAAGTTGTTCATTTGAGGGTGGGAAAATTTACAATTCACAAAAAAACGGCACCCGAAGATGCCGTTTTATTAGACTGTAGCGCCCGTCGAGGGGGCTCAACTTTACTTTTTAAAGTGCCTGCGACCCTTGGAAGTGGGCTCGGAAGCGGCGATAATCGCTTGACAATCAGCTTCTGACAGCGTAGAAACGTCGGTACCCTTCGGAATCCGGTAATTATTTTCACCCGATTTCAGATACGGACCGTAACGGCCGTTGATAATCTGAAGGTCTCCCCACTGGGCGATGACGGGATTCGCGGCAGGCTGCTCGGGGGTCTCGCCGATGAGCTGGATGCACTCTTCCAGGTTGATTTTGAGCGGGTCCGCGGTGCGGGGCAGCTTGATGTTGCGCTCGCCCCACTTCAGGTAGGGACCGAAACGGCCCTTGGTGGCGATGATCGGCATCCCCTCGTATTCACCCACGGTGCGGGGGAGTTCGAACAATTTGAGAGCCTCCTCCAGGGTGAGGGTTTCGATGAGCTGGCCCTTGCCCAGGGAAGCGAACTGGCGATTCTCGCCTTCGCCCTTCTGGACATAGGCACCGAACTTGCCGAAAGCGGCGGTCACCTTGCTCCCGTCGGGAGCGGTGCCCAGGTCGCGGCTCACGCGGCTGTAATCCCGCGCCGTGAGCACGCTGTCCACCTGCTGGTGGAAGGGCTTGTAGAAAGCGGCGATCGTCTCGTTCCAGACTTTCTCGCCCTCGGCGATTTCGTCGAAGTCCTTCTCCACGTTGGCCGTGAAGTCATAGTCCATGATGGTCTCGAAGTTCTTGACCAGGTAGTCCGACACGATGATGCCGATTTCCTGGGGGAGGAGCTTGCCGCGCTCGGCGCCCACGGTCTCGGTCCGGGACTTCCGGGCGATGACGCCTTCCTTCATCGACAGGTCCGTCACCGGCATCTTCACGCCGTCCTTGTCGCCCTTGACCACATAGCCACGGGCGGTGGTAAGGGTGCTGATGATGGTGGCGTAGGTAGACGGACGGCCGATTTCCAGTTCCTCCAGCTTCTTGACGAGGGTGGCTTCGGAGTACCGCGGCGGGGCGGCGGTGTACTTGCACTGTGCGGTGACGCCCTTCTCTTTCATGACGTCGCCCACGTGAAGCTCCGGAAGGACCACTTCGCCCTCTTCGGGCTCGTCGTCGTCCCGGCCTTCCAGGTACACCTTCATGAAACCGTCGAACAGCATTTCCGCGGCCTGGACACCGTAGCGCTCGCTGCGGCGGTCGGAGGCGATCCGGAGGGTCGTGTTCATCACCCGGGACTCGCTCATTTGGGAAGCGACGGTGCGCTTCCAGATCAGCTCATAGAGTTTCTTTTCTTGGGCGGTACCTTCGATGGAAGTGTTCTCGATATAGGTCGGACGGATGGCTTCATGGGCTTCCTGAGCGCCCTTGGCCTTGGTCCGGTACTGGCGGGTATGGGAATATTCAGGACCGAACTGCTCGGTAATGAACTTCTTAGCAGTGTTCAGGGCGAGGGAGGAGAGGTTCGTCGAGTCGGTACGCATGTAGGTGATGAGACCGCGCTCGTAGAGGGCCTGCGCCACCCGCATCGTCGTCCCGACCGGGAAGTGAAGCTTCCGGGAAGCCTCCTGCTGGAGGGTGGACGTCGTGAACGGGGCGGCCGGGATCCGGGTGCCCTCCTTCTTTTCCATCGACTCGATCCGGTAGGTGGCGCCGATGCTTTCCTCCAGGAAACGCTCCGCTTCCTCCAGAGAGCCGAAGCGCGTGTCGAGGAGCGCCTTGACCTTCACGGACGCGGGCGTCCCTTCCGGATGGAAGACGGCCTCTACCTTATAATATGGTTCGCTGCGGAATTCCATGATCTCTTTCTCCCGGTCCACGACCAGGCGCAGGGCGACGCTTTGCACGCGGCCGGCGGAGAGCTTCGGCTGGATCTTGCGCCAAAGGACGGGGGAAAGCTCGAAACCGACGAGACGGTCCAGCACGCGGCGCGCCTGCTGCGCGTCCACCAGGTTCTTGTCGATGTCACGGGGATGCTCGATGGCGTCCAGGATGGCCGGCTTGGTGATTTCGTGGAACACGATCCGCCGCGTTTTCGCCGGATCGAGGGCAAGGGTCTCGGACAGGTGCCAGGAAATGGCTTCTCCTTCGCGGTCCTCATCGGACGCGAGCCACACGGTTTCGGCGCCGGCGGCGAGTTTCTTCAATTCGGAAACGACCTTCTTCTTGTCGGCCGGTACTACGTATTCGGGTTGGAATCCATGATCCACATCCACGCTCAATTTCTTCTCCTGCAGGTCCCGGATGTGGCCGATGCTTGCTTTGACGAGATAGTCTCCGCCCAGGAACTTCTGAATGGTCTTCACCTTCCCGGGAGACTCGACAATCACTAAGTTTTTTCCCTCCATAATCTTCTGCTTTTACCTATTATTTTGCAAAGTAACGGAGATTTCGGGCAATTTTCCAAATTTTCTGATTAAATTTGTCATTCGGTAGTCTTGCAAGACCTATGGTCTTGTGCGTGCCTAAAAGTTTTTTGAGATGACAGAGAATACCAAAAAGAAGATCGTCCGCTGGTTCTGGATCCTCCTTCTCGCCCCGATCGCCCTGATATTGCTGCTGCTGGTAATCGTCTGGGCCTTCGCCAAGATTCCTACCATCGAAGAGCTGGAGAACCCGGACAGCAAGCTGGCCACCCAGGTCATCGCGGAGGAAGGTGAGATCCTCACCACGTACCATATCGAGAACCGTACATTCGTCAGTTACGATGAGCTGCCCCTGCACCTCGTGCAGGCGACGGTCGCCACCGAGGATGCCCGTTTCTACAGCCATTCCGGCATCGACATCCCCAGCCTTTTCCGCGTCCTTTTCAAGACGCTCCTTTCCCGCGACACCAGCCAGGGCGGTGGTTCCACCATCACCCAGCAGCTGGCGAAAACCCTGTATCCCCGTAAGGAGCACGCCTCCAAACTGGACATGATCTGGATCAAGCTCCGTGAATGGATCACCGCCGTGAAACTGGAGCGCAACTACACCAAGGAGGAAATCGTGGACATGTACCTGAACGCCGTGTTCTTCGGTTCCAACTCCTATGGCATCCAGTCTGCTTCCCTGCAGTTCTTCGGCAAGAACCCCATCGACCTGAAGGTGGAGGAGAGCGCCGTCCTGGTGGGCATGGTCAACAAGCCCACCCGCTACAACCCGGCCATCAACCCGGACAAGGCCCTGGAGCGCCGCAACCTGGTGCTCGGTCGCATGGAGGAGAAGGAGTATCTGACCAAGGCTGAGCTGGATTCCCTCCGGCAGCTTCCCATCGTCCTGCACGAGCGCGGCATGGACCGCACCACCGGTGTCGGCCCGTATTTCCGTGACATGCTTCGCCGGACAATGAGCGCGGAGCGCCCCCGCCGCAAGTCCTATCCCACCGTGGAGGATTTCCGCGTGGACTCCCTCCAGTGGGCCGACGACCCTCTCTACGGCTGGCTGAACAAGAACCTCAAGAGCGACGGTACGCCGTATGACCTGGACAAGGACGGCCTCCGCATCTATACTACCATTAATTATAAGATGCAGCGCTACGCTGAGGAAGCGATCCAGGAGCACCTGGGCCAGAACCTGCAGAAGGCCTTCTGGAAGGAACTCCGCAACCGCAAGAATCCGCCCTTCGCCAACGGCACCGAAAGCAAGGTGGTTGATATCACCATGGACCAGGCCCGCCGCTGGAGCGACCGCAACCGGATGATGAAGGCCTCCGGCGCTTCCGACGCGGAGATCGCGAAGAGCTTCTCCGTGAAGGTGCCGATGCGCGTCTTCTCCTGGGACGCCCCGGGTTACCGCGACACCGTGATGACCCCGGACGACTCCATCCGCTACTACAAGTCCTTCTTCCGCGCAGCCTTCATGGCCATCGAACCGCGCACGGGCCACGTCCGCGCTTACGTGGGCGGTCCCGATTACCGGTATTTCAAATATGACAACGTCCGGCAGGGCAAGCGTCAGGTGGGCTCCACCATCAAGCCCTTCCTGTACACCCTGGCGATGGAATCCGGCATGACCCCCTGCGACAAGGTGGTCAATTCCCCGCAGGTGCTCGTCACCTACGGCAACCAGACTTGGACCCCGCAGGATCCCCATACCAACGGTGCGATCGTGGACCTGAAGTGGGGCCTTGCCCAGAGCTCCAACTCCGTGGCCGCCTACCTGATGAAACAGCTCGGTCCGGAGGCGATGGTGGCGATGATGCACAAGATGGGCATCGGCGGCCGCATCGACCCGGTCGTCTCCCTCTGCGTCGGCTCGGCGGACCTGTCCGTCTATGAGATGGTCGCCGCGTACAACACCTTCCCTTCCGAAGGTGATTATACCTATCCGATCTTCGTGACTCGGATCGAGGACAGCGACGGCAACGTGCTCGGCCAGTTCTCCGACCGCCGCCACGAGGCCATCAGCCAGGATGCCGCCTACGCGATGATCCAGATGATGCGCGGGGTGGTGGACGGCGGTACAGGTTCCCGCCTGCGTTTCCGCTACGGCCTGAGCGGGGCCATCGCCGGCAAGACCGGTACGACCAACGACAACTCCGACGGCTGGTTCATCGGCTACACGCCCACGATCACAGCCGGCGTCTGGGTGGGCGCTGAAGACCGCTATGTCCACTTCAACTCCACGGCCCTCGGCCAGGGTGCCAACATGGCGCTTCCGATCTGGGGTCTCTGGATGAAGAAGGTCCTGGCGGACGGCAACCTGGGCGTTTCCTCCAACGACGCCTTCCCGGCGCGGACGAACGAATCGTTCTGCCACGGCGACGGCTACGGGTCCTCGGCGAAGGACGACCTGGAGGACTATTACTTCGAATAATTTGTTGACAACTTATGTCCCGATACCAATCCATCGCCGTGATCTACGGCAGTGATTCTTCCGAATGGGAGGTGGCTTGCCGGAGCGGCGAGTTCACCGCCTCCCGGATCGACGAGTTCAAATACGACGTCTATGAAATCTTCGCCCGCTTCGGTGACTGGAAGCTGGTGGCGATGCGGAAAGCGAACTCCATGCGGGTCCCGTTCCCCGAGGGCGCGCAGCCCCAGGTGGACAAGACCGATTTCTCCGTCCGCGTGCTGGGCGAGAAGGTCAAGTTCGATTTCGTCTATATCATGCAGCACGGCGCCCCGGGCGAGACCGGCCTCCTGCAGGGCTATTTCGAGATGCTGGGCATCCCGTTCTCTTCCTGCAGCGCTTTTGTCACCACGGTGGCTTTCGACAAGTTCTCCTGCAAGAGCTATCTGCGCGGGCTGGACTACGTGAAGCTGGCTCCGGACGCATTCGTCCGACTGGGCGATGACGTGGACGCCTTCTCCGAGAAGACGGTCGCGGAACTCGGCCTCCCGCTGTTCGTCAAGCCGACCAACGGCGGTTCCAGTTTCGGCATCTCCAAAGTGACCAAGGCGGAGGAGCTTCCTGCGGCCATCAAGATTGCCTTCAAGGAAGGCGATACGGTCATCGTGGAAAAGGGCATCACTTCTGAGCATGAACTCACCTGCGCCGTCTACAACGACGGAACGGGTATC
Organism: Bacteroidales bacterium; assembly: GCA_017558775.1. Taxonomy (GTDB): domain Bacteria; phylum Bacteroidota; class Bacteroidia; order Bacteroidales; family UBA932; genus Cryptobacteroides. The sequence continues at coordinate 15,859 of JAFYTP010000009.1, forward strand.
AAGGCGTTGCCTATTATTGAGATTATCTCCGAGACGGGTTGGTTCGATTATGACGCCAAATACAACGGTCTCAGCCGGGAAGTCTGCCCTGCCGAGGTTTCCGATGAACTCACGGCGCAAATCCAGTCCATCTCCCGCCGCATCTATCGTCACCTGGGCTGCAAGGGCCTGGTCCGGATGGACTACCTGACCGCTCCGGACGGCATCTATTTCCTGGAAGTCAATATCATCCCGGGTATGACCAACGCTTCGCTGGTCCCGAAGATGGTGCGCGCCGCCGGCCTGACCATCACCGACTTCCTCACCCAGATCATCGAAAACGCCTAACCCATGCTCCTTTCCGAATTCCTGAAAGACGGCGTCACCTCCCTGGAGAGTCTCTACCCTACGGCGGAGGCGAAGGCGGTCGTGCTCCAGCTTTGCAGCGAGATCCTGGGAACGAAGAACTATACCCATATCATCGAACCGCAGTACCAGATTGACAAGAAGAAGGTCCAGCCTCTCGCCGAAGCGATGGTCCGTCTCCAGAGCGGCGAACCCATCCAGTACGTGGTGGGCAAGACCGAGTTCTGCGGTCATACGTTCAAGGTCGATAAGAACGTGCTGGTGCCGCGCCCGGAGACGGAGTTGCTGGTCCGCGAGGCCATCAAGCTGGCCGCCCGCATCAAGCAGCGCCGCATCCCCTACGGCCGCACCGCCGACCCGGTCCGTATCCTGGACCTCTGCACCGGTTCGGGCAACATCGCCTGGACGGTCGCCCTGGCGGTTCCCGGTTCCCGCGTGGTGGGCGTGGACAATTCCGAAGGGGCCCTGGACGTGGCCCGCAGCCAGAATTTCTCCTCCGAGATGAAGGCTTCCGGCGCCCAGGCTCCGACTTTTGTCAATGCCGACGTGCTGGACACCGAGCAGGAATTCAACTTCGGCGAGTTCGACCTGATCCTCTCCAACCCGCCCTATGTGATGGAGTCCGAGCGGCAATCGATGCGGAAGAACGTGCTGGATTTCGAACCTGCCTCCGCCCTGTTCGTCCCGGACAGCGATCCGCTGGTGTTCTACAAGGCCATCGCCCGCTGGTCGGAGCGTTTCCTCGCTCCCGAGGGTAAGGGCCTTACGGAAATCAACGAAGTCCTGGGCAAGGAAACCGAGGCCGTCTTCAAGGACTCGGGCTTCGTCCAGACCGACATCGTCAAGGACTTCTACGACAAGAACCGGTTCATTTTCTACACGAAGTAAAGTGCACGACCGCCTGTCATTTCGACCGAAGCCGCAGGCGGAGTGGAGAAATCTCGAACTCCTCGCCCCCGCCCGTACGGCCGATATCGGCATCGCCGCCGTCGACTGCGGGGCCGATGCCGTGTATATTGCAGGCCCGGCCTTCGGTGCGCGGCAGGCGGCTGGCAATCCGGTGGAGGACATTCGTCGGCTATGTGACTATGCGCACCGGTTCGGTGTCCGCATCTATGTGACGTTCAACACCTTGGTTTATGAGGAAGAGATTCCTCAGGCCCGGCGTCTGCTGCAGGAACTGCAGGAGGCCGGGGTGGATGCCCTGATCGTCCAGGATGCGGCCGTGACGCGGCTCGCGCCCGAAGGAATGATCCTCCACGCCTCTACCCAATGCGCCATCCGCACGCCGGAAAAGGCCCGTTTCACCGAGAGCCTGGGCTACGGAAGGCTCGTGTTGGAGCGGGAACTCTCGCTGGACCAGATCCGCGCCATCCGGGAGGCGGTCGATGCCGAGCTTGAAGTCTTTGTCCATGGCGCTCTGTGCGTCTGCTACAGCGGGCAGTGCTACCTGTCGGAGCACCTGGCCGGTCGCAGCGCGAACCGCGGCGCCTGCATCCAGGCCTGCCGTTCGCTCTATGACCTGGAAGACGGGGAAGGCAAGGTGCTCGCGCGGAACAAGGCGCTGCTGTCGCTGAAAGATTTCAACCTCATCCACCGGCTGGAGGACCTGGCGGAAGCCGGGGCCGATTCGTTCAAGATCGAAGGCCGGTTGAAGAGCATTTCCTATGTCCGGAACGTCGTCCGAGCCTATTCCGAAGCCCTGGACGCCCTGGTCCGCCGCTATCCCGACCGCTACCGCCGCGCCTCCTACGGTACGCCGCGGGGCGGCTTCACCCCCGACCTCAAAAAAACCTTCAACCGGGATTACACCGAACTCTTCCTGGACGGCGTCCGCGGCTCCTGGGCGGCGATGGACGCACCCAAGTCGATGGGGGAGTACATCGGCACAGTCGCCTCTGTCCGCTCCGGCGCCTTGACGGTCAAGCCCGCCGACGCCTCGCTCGTCCTTCATAACGGCGACGGCTTCGCCTTCGTCGGCCGGGACGGCAGCATCGTCGGCTTCCGCGGAGACGTCTGCGAAGGCTTCACCATCCGCTGCAAAGACATCCCTGGCCTGAAGGAAGGCACCCGCCTGTACCGCAACATCGACGCAGACTTCGAGCGGAAGCTCGAGGCCGCACGGCCCGTGCGGGAAATTGGCGTTACTATTAATGTTCGGCTAGTGGGTGAAACGTTAGCAGCAGATGCGGAATCGGAAGACGGTCGGAAAGCGTCTTTTACGGTTCCTGTACCATCCGATGTCGCCCGTGACGCCGCCCGTATGCTCGAAACCATCCGCATGCAGCTCGCCAAACGCTCCGGGATGTATGCGTTCTCCGTATCCGAGGTGAAGGCCGATGGCCCCGTTCCCTTTATGCCGGCTGCCTTCCTGAACGGTATCCGCCGGCAGCTTGCCGATGCCCTGGACGCACAGCCGGTGCCGATGCTGCCGCTCCGGAAAGGCGTCATCCGCCCGGATGCCGCTCCGGAAACATTGACCTATAAAGACAATATCGCCAATTCCATCGCCCGTGAAATCTACCGCGAGCGTGGCACCTCCCAGATGGAGGAGGCGTACGAGCTCACCCACCGCGATGGCGTCGAATACATGCGCACCAAATACTGCCTCCGTCACGAACTCGGCCTCTGTCCGAAACAGCGCCCCGGCACCCGTCCCGACCCCCTCTACCTCCTCAACAACGGCCGTCGCCTCCGCCTTGACTTCGACTGCAAAGTTTGCGAAATGACGGTCCGTTAAATCAACTCCAGCACCAAATCCACGTCGCCGAAATGGCCGGTGACGCCGTTGTATTTTTCAATGTAGGAGCGAGTGAGGGCACCGCGCCAGATGATGTCGTCGCGGGAGCGGAGGGGTATTTCAATCTCGAAACCGTAGCTTCGGGAGTTGTATTTGACCATCGCGGAGCATTTCCAGGAGGTCTGGGAACCGCCGTCATCTTCCACCATCATGAAGGCGCAGTTGTCCAGCATACCGGTCCATTCCGATACGAGAACAGCATTGAATGTCAGTACTTTGCCGATGTTCTTCCGCTTCACCACAATAAGGAAATCCGTGATGGAAGGGGTGTATAGCCGCAGTTCCGCTTCTGTCGATGCGCAGAAGTCTTCGATAGCACCACACTTCACCCAGATCTCCGAACCACCGGCGAGCCAACTGTCAAAATTCCGGTTGGATTTGAAGGAGCGGAGGACGAGGGTCTTGAAGTCTTTCCCGGATGCTCGGGTCGGGGCTTTGCTCCCGGAACCGACGACGATACTGCCGCCCTGTCCCCAATCGGGATTCTCCCGCCGCAGCATCTCCAGGGACTGGTACTCCGCGTCGATGTTGCGGTTCACCACCCAGACCGGCCGTTCCTGGGCCACCTCTTCGTCCACGACAATCTCCTCCAACGTCCCGTCCTCCCGCCGCAGATAGCCGACGTTCCGGCTGGAATTATCCCCCGGATTGAATGTGACGATGGGTGCCTCTGCCGATGTGAAATCCTCCGAGAACGGCCAGTAAATCTGTACGTCTGATGCGGAAAGGGCGTCGAGAAACGCCTCCGGATCCATCGCCCTTGTCCCAAACTGGCGTCGCACCTCGGCCGCCAGCATATCCCGCAGAGGCTCCGGATAGGCTTCCACGCGGGTAGCCGGATTCGAGCCGATACCCGAGCCGGGCGCTTCAAAGAGGTTCTTCAGGGTATATTCTTCATCGTATCCGTTTTCGGTCGAGGCCGATACGGCGTCGCGGACCTCCGCGACCTGCGCTTCCCCGACTGGCAGCGCGGCGAAAAGGCGCGCCACCTCGTCCAGGGAGAATACCACGTCGCCCTGTCGGACGACCGTCTCCGCTTCCTTCGGGGAGACTTCCGGGTTCGTGAGCCGCTCGCAGGCGGCGCATGCAAGGGCGCCGGCAAGGCACCCGAAAATAATCAATCGCTTCATGTCTTTTTGCTCCGGGGCTGGTCCCGGTTCCTACCCTGCAAAGTACCGAAAACCGACCCGTGTTCGCAAAAAGGGAAACGGATAAAGATGAAAAACGGCCTTGCAGTGCGCTGGAAAGCCAATCCGAGGAAGGCGATTTCAACGATAATCCCGGATAATCGCGTAAATTCACGAATAATACTTATCTTTACGCAAACCATCTTACCCTATGAAACGTATCGCATTCCTTTCCGCCGCGTGCCTGCTGATGCTGGGCATCGCGTGCCAGCGCGGCCCGGTCGTCCCCGTGGCCAGTCAGTCAAAGGTCGTCGAAGACGGCGGCACCGGCCCCTACAAGGTCCTGATGTTGGAAGATCCTTCCTTGGAAGCCCACACGATTTTTGCGCCCCAGGACCTGTCTCCCTTCGGCAAGAAGAACCTGCTGCCCGTCCTCGTCTGGGGCAACGGCGCCTGCACCAACTCCCCCTGGGAGCACTACAAGTTCCTGAATGAGATTGCATCCCACGGCTTCCTCGTGATCGCCACCGGCTACATCCCGATGGAAGAACAGCCGTACCGGGGACCGATGTCCACATCGGCCCAGCAGATCGAGTCCATTGACTGGGCCATCGCGCAGAATGCCGACAAGGAGAGCCCGTACTACGGACGCATCGACGTGGAACATATCGCCGCGGCGGGCATGTCCTGCGGCGGTCTCCAGACCCTGGATAACGCCACCGACCCGCGCCTTTCCACCATCATGATCTGCAACAGCGGCCTGTTCATCAACCCGGGCACCGCCGTCCCGAATATGCCGATGCCCGCCAAGGAGCGCCTCCAGGAAATCGAGGTGCCGGTCATCTACATCCTGGGCGGTCCGGAGGACATTGCCTATGAGAACGGCATGGACGACTTCCACCGCCTCGTGAAGGTTCCCGCTTTTGCGGCGAACTACCCGGTGGGCCACGGCGGAACCTACCGCCAGGAGCACGGCGGCGAATTCACCGTCCCGGCCATCGCCTGGCTCAAGTGGCAGCTCAAGGGCGACGCCGAAGCCGCGAAGATGTTCGTCGGTCCCGACTGCGGCCTTTCCACCCGCGAAGGCTGGACCATCGAGAAGAACAGCCTCATCGACTAGGCGCGAACATACAAAAAGAGAGGGAGGTCCGGATTCCGGATCTCCCTCTTCGTTGTTATGTCTGATTCTTATTTCTGCAGGGCGGTCAGCTGGGCCTTGGCCTGCTCGGCGTACTTGGTGCCGGAGAGTTTCTTGTAGTACTCGGTGGCGGTAGCCTTGTCACCGGCCTTCTGGGCGGTGGCGGCGATGGTGAACATCACGTCGGCGGCGTCCTTCGCGTTGGGCTCGACCTCCAGATACTTCTTGTAAGCCTCGATGGCGGCCTTGGTCTTGCCGAGCTTGGTGTTGGCGCTGGCAATGAGCTTGAAGGCGTTGGCGTTCTCCACGAAGGAGTTGGCCTTTTCGAAAGCCTCGATGGCCTCGGCGGCCTTGTTGGCCTTCAGGAGGGCCTGGCCGTTCTTGAGGTAGGCGTTGGAGAGGAGCTTGTTGGCCTGCTCGGCCTTGCCGTTGGCGGCGGCGGCTTCGAGGGCGGCGATGGCCGTCTCGTTGTCACCGGCCTGCATCAGGGCCTGGCCGTAGAGGAGCTGGCTCTGGCCATCCTCGGGGTTCAGGGTGACGACCGACTTGAAAGCGGCGGCGGCACCGATGAAGTCCTTGGCCTTCAGCAGGGCGGCACCCTTGCGGGAATAGGCGGTAGGGACAAGGGCCGTGGCTTCGGCAGCGATATCTTCGAGTCCATAGCCTTCGGCGACAGCGGCAGCCTCCTTGAGGGTCTCGAGGGCCTCGTCATAGCTGGCCTCGTTGATCTGCTCCTTGGCGATGGAGATGATGGTCTGGGGGATGATTTCCTTGCACTTGGCCACCATTTCGGCGGCTTCTTCTTCGGCGCAGGCCTCGAACTGGGCGAGGGCGCTCTTGAACTGGGTCAGGGCGTCGGCCTTGCTGCTCTCAAGGGTCTGGGCACCGTTGTTGAAGGTTTCCACGGCGGCGTTGAAGTCCTGGGCGGAAGCGATTCCTGCGGCGAGTGCGAGCGCCGCGACGACGGCAAATAATCTTTTCATTTTTCGTTCGGTTTATGTGTTATACTTATTATTGTTGTCGTTTGCACACATTTTGCAAAAATAGCAATTTTTGTGTTAATTTTGCATTGTCGTAGTGTTAATTAATATGTCAAGCCGACTTTTCCATATAGTTTTCAGCCTGGCTTTCCTGACATTTTCAATATCCGTGCCAGCACAGACCCTGCCCTCCCTTCCGATGGACGGCAAGGTCCAGAAAGGCACGCTCCGATGCGGTGTCGCCTACTACATGGTGAAGAACGACGAGGTGAAGGGTTTTGCCGATTTCGCCGTCGTCCGCCGGGGTGAGGCGCCCAGCCCGACAGTCGGGGAAAACCTGGAGACAAAATACCTTTCCCGCCACGGCATCGGCCCGCGACGCGGCGGCTATTATCATGACTATGACGGTTCCACGGTCCTGCATCTGGACCAGGTTCCGGTGTATGACGCGAACGTGCTGGATTCCACCCTGTTGGTGGCGTTCGCCCAGGTGGCGGCGTCCCGCGCGCCCGAGGCGGTCATCATCGCCGGCGACATCGATCCGGTGGAATTCAAGAAGAAGATGGACATCTTCTCGATGATGGTGCCGCAGCATTTCGTGGAGAACAGCCACGGCCCCGATTACGTGTGGGAGCCGCAGGTGATGCCGTCAATCGTTCTCCGGGATGAGCCGATGGGGGACAGGGGTATCGTCCGCGTCGCCTACGCCTCTCCCCGAACCCCGCAGGAACAGATGAACACGGCGCAGGCCTTGGTGATGGGCATCCTCAGCCGCGAGTTCAAGACCATCGCCGTCCGGCGGATCGAGCGGAATCTGCGGGATGCCGGGATTCCGTACGGGCGGCTGGATTTCCGCTACCTGAACAGCACCGAGACCGGTGAGGACGAGGAATACGCCGTGGAGGTCCAGACTGACAGAAATCACCTGGAATCGGCCATGAAGATCGTTTCCGGAACGCTGGCGGGCCTGGACGGCTTCGGGGTGCCGGTGGAAGAATTCACTGACGCCAAGAAGGTGATGATGGCCGATATGCTCGCCCGCGGCAACGAGCGCCTCTCGAATCGGAAATATGTGGACCGCTGCACCGCTCACTTCCTGTACGGGGCCAATCTCGCCCCCTATAGCGAGGAGACGCGCCTCTTCGCCCGGAAAAACGTTCCGGACAGCACGGAGACCCGTCTGTTCAACCAGTTCGCGACCTCGCTGCTGAGCCAGCTTTCCAACCTGACGCTGGAGTATCGCGCGCGGCTGGATACTTTGGACGAGGATAATGCGCTGTTCCAATATAATCTGGCCTATCTGTACGGCTCCACCTTCAAGGAGTCGAAGAACTATGCCTGGCAGCGGGACACTTCCGGCCTGGAGGTGAACTGCCCCAAGACCCGGATCAAAGATACCAAGCCTGAGCCCGTCTCCGGCGGGGTCCTATGGACCTTCTCCAACGGGATGCGGGTAGTTTACAAGCAGGTGACCGGCAGTCGGACGTTTGATTATGCCCTCCTGCTCGGTGGCGGACTTTCTGGTGTGAACGGTCTGCAGGAAGGGGAAGGCGGTTATTTCGGGGACATGTTGTCCTTGAATGACGCCGGCGGGCTGTCCGCCTCCGATTTCCGCGATCACCTGGCTGTGAACGGGATTGGGATGGACACGCAGGTGGCATTGACCTATATGGCCATTTCCGGGCAGGCGCCCGCTTCCAAGCTTCCGACGTTGATGAAGGCGCTGCTCGCGCTCGCAAATGGACGGACGATAAACCGGAGCGAGTTCGACATTTACCTGCGCAATGCGAGATGGGCGCAGGAACCGGTCGGGAACCGGCTCTATGCCATGATGTATCCCGGTTTCAGCTATTCCACCCGGAAGTACACCTCGGGCTTGAATCCGGGGACGCAGGCCAAGGCCGCGCAGTTCTACGAGTCGCAGTTTTCCCGGATGAATGACGGGATGCTCATGATCGTGGGCGATGTGGACGAGGCGACCGTCCGGCGGGTTTTGCTGCGCTATATGGGCGGTTTCCGCACCCAGCGGGGGAGCGCGGCGCGCAAGACGCTTCGCTATCAGCCTCGTCTGGGCGTGGTCTCGCAAAAGGAGGCCGGTGTCAATAAAGGCGTCTATGTGCGCTTGGATGCCGAGAACCCGCTTTCCGGAGTGAATTACGCGATGGCGGAAGTTGCCGCCGAAGTGCTCCGCCGCCACCTCGTGGAGGCTTTGGAGGGAACGGGGATGTCGGTGGAAGTGACCACCGGTTTCCATTCCTATCCCCAGGAGCGTCAATGGATGCTGCTGTCCTGCGAGGGCGGCACCGATGTGAACGCCGTCCGGAAGGGCATCCGGCGCGCGGCCGCATCGACAGTGTCCCAGAAGGACGTGGATGCACTCAAGGCGAAGGCCCTGGCGGCCATGGACCGGCAGCTGGAGGACCCGGGCACGATGGTGTCGGCGCTCGTCGCCCGCTATGGCATCGGCAAGGACCTGGTCACCCATCATAAAGAGAGCGTGGCCGCCATCACGGCCGCCCGCGTACAGGAAATGTTGTCCACCCTCGCGGCCGGTTCGGTCGCGGAAATGATTGTCGAATAATGGGAAACGGGAAGAAGAGATTCGGAACCATCGTCGAGATCGGCGACATCCTGATTTCGGAGGATGTCATCCTGGAGTATTTCGCTTGCGACTATCCGGTCTGTAAAGGTCGATGCTGCATTGTCGGCGATAGCGGCGCTCCGCTGAAGGAGGAGGAGTTGGATCCGATCGAGGCCAATTACGACATTTTCTCCCCGCTAATGCGGCCGGAAGGACGGCGGGCGGTGGAGGAGAAAGGCTTCTTCGAAATCGACCGGGACGGGGACCTCGTGACCCCGCTCGTCCCCGGAAGCGAGGAGTGCGCGTTCTGTCTTTTCGAGGAAGGGAACTGCTTCTGCTCGATTGAACGTCAGTTCTTTGCGGGGAAATCTTCCTTCCGGAAACCCATTTCCTGCCAGCTGTATCCGATCCGGGTGGTCGAGCTCGGTGGCGGCCGGCTCGGGCTCAACCTGCATCGGTGGGATATCTGTCAATGCGCCTTCGAAAAAGGACGCAAAGAGGGAATCCGGGTCTATCAGTTCTTGAAGGACCCGCTCACGGCCGCGTTCGGTGCCGATTTCTATGCCGCCCTTTGCGCGGCGGCGGAGAAGGTGATTGCCGAGGCCTGATTACGGGTTCCCCGTTTCTTCCGTGAAAATCGATTCAAACAGGGTGCGGAGCCGGTCCGTGTCCCGGATGATGGTGCGCAGCCGGGCCAGGGGTTCCTCGTTGGGAGAGCCCGGAATGAGGAGGTGGAGATAACCGCCTTCGGCATATTTCTCATGCAGGTGCTCCAGGGTCCGATTCCAGTGCTCTTCCTTGTCCAGCTCGGGATAGTGGGACAGGCCGAACTGCACGGTGCGGCGGATGATGGTCTCGGGGTTGATCATGCGGTCCGCTTCCGCCACCAGGGCACCGTAAATGCTTCTGGGCGGGGTCGTGGCCGATGCCCGGTGGTCTTCCGCCGCCTGGGCGATGGTCTCGACCTGCTCCGGGGTGAACCATTCCCGCAGGCGCTCATCGGCACGGATCATTTTCCCGCTCTCCAGATGGTGCGTTTTCCGGTCCACGGCAAGGCCCAGATCGTGGCAAGCCGCGGCGGTGTAGAGCATATCTTCATCGATGGGATAGTTCCGGCCCATGTTTAGCGCCCGGTCGATGACCGCCCGCGCATGGTCTTCCTGATGCGCCTTGTCGAACGCGGCGTACCGGGGGATGATTTCTTCTTCGATATAATGGACGAGGGAGGGAGTCATAGGCTGTCTATTTGAAAAGCATCTGGACCATCTCGCTGAGGTAGATCCTCCAGGGACCCCAGGTGTGTCCGCCGCCCGTTTCGCGGTAGAAATATTTGAAACCAATCTCGTCAAGCTGCTGGTTGTAAGCCAGGACGCTCCGGTACAGGAAGTCTTCCGTGCCGCAGCCGATATAGTACAGCTTGCAGCCGTTCTTCTTCATATCCAGCAACTTCTGTTTCTCTTCGGGGGTGGATAACCGGCTGCCCGCCGCTGAGAACAGGCCCACGTAGTCGAAGGTGTTCGGATTGTCCTTGGAAATGGTGAACGCATGCCCGCCACCCATCGAGAATCCGGCGATGGCGCGTCCCTCTTTCTTCTTGATCGTCCGGTAGTTACTGTCGATGAAAGCGATGACTTCACCGAAGGTGGCCGGGAACTGGGCGATGCCGGGCAGGGTGTTCTCGTTGGTGTAAGTGTCGCCGAAGTAAGCGGGCGCAGCCTGCTGGGCGGGATTGCCGTTGGTCATCACCACAATCATCGGCTCCGCCTTGCCGGCGGCAATCAGATTGTCGAGAATCTGGGCGGCGCGGCCGAGATCCAGCCAGGAGTTCTCGTCACAGGCGTTGCCGTGCAGAAGATAGAAGACGGGATAGCTCTTCTTGCTGTTCTCATATCCCGGCGGCGTGTAGATGTTCATCCGACGGCGCATCTGGAGCATTTTGCTGTCATACCAGCGGGACGCGACGGTGCCGTGGGGCACGTCCTGGACGCTGTAGAGGTCGCCTTTCTCTCCGCTGATGATGAAATAGTTCATCCAGCGCGGGATGTCTTTCACGACGGAATAGTTCAAGTCCAGGATAGGCTGTCCGTCCACGGTCAGGCCGTAGAAATACATCTCGGAAGCGAGCGGCGGCGTGGTATAGGTCCATACCCCGTCGATCTCTTTGAGCTGGGCCGAACCCTCCATGAATTCCCCCGACACCTCGACGGTGACGGCTTTGGGATTACGATACTGGAAGGTGACGCTGTTGTCCGGGTTGATGGTGACACCGGTGATTTTCTCCTGTTGGGCGAAGGCCGCCGTGGAAAGAAGGGTGAATACGGAAAGAAGGATGAAATGACGCATGATACAATGTTTCTTATTTCACTTTCACATAAAGGACGCCGTGGGGCAGGATCGTATACTCCGCGTCGGTGGCGATGTCCTGCTGGCGCCAAAGGTCGCGGGCGGTCTCGGGGTTCAGGCCGATTTTGGCCAATGCGCCGTCAAGCCGCACGGGGACGGAGCTGTCGTTGAGGTTGAAGATGCCCACGGCGGTGCCTCCGTCGTACAGGTCTCGGCTCCAGATTTGGATTCCGTCTTCCACCACATCCCGATGTGCCTGGTGGCCCAAGATGTCCTGATTGACGGCATTTACTTCGTTGTTGCAGAGGAGGTTGAAGGTGAATGCGTCAATCTGCGAAAGGTCGCAGCCGATGAGCATGTTGCCAGCCAGGAGCGACCAGAGAGAGATGTGCGTATACTGCTCGTCCGGCGTCAGGCGGCTGTCTCGCAGACTGCTGCTCCAGCCCACCTTGCCCACGATGAGCATGTCGGGATCGTTCCAGTGCCCGGGGCCGCCGTAAGGATAGAGGTCGGTCTGGAGTTCAAAGCCGATATGGTAGAGCGACTCCCAGGTATCCATGATGTCCCCGGAAGTGCGCCAGGAGTTTGCGTCGATGTAGGCGCCCCATTCCCAGGCCTTGCCCCAACCGTATTGACACAGGGAATAGAAGATATCCCGGGGCTGCTCCCGCAGGAACTGCTGCATCTTCAAATAGGGACGCATGCAGGCTGCCTCGGAGTGGTCGTTGCTGGCGTTGAAGATCTTGGCATAGCCGCACCAGTCGTATTTGAGGTAATCGACACCCCAGCTGTTCCAGACTTCGGCATCCTGCCGTTCGTGGTCCAGCGAGCCCGGGAATCCGCCGCAGGTGTGGTCGCCGGGGCTGGAATAGATGCCGAACTTTAGGCCGTTGGAATGCAGCCAGTCGCCCAGCGCCTTCATGTCGGGGAACTTTTCATTGGCCTCGATGCGACCGTCCGCGGCCCGTTCTTCGGCCTCCCAGGCATCGTCCAGGTTGATATAGGAATAGCCGTAATCGGCCAATCCGGCATTGATAAGGGCGGCGGCCGATGCCATCACCCGCTCCTGCGACACGCTCAGGGCCCAGCAGTTCCAACTGTTCCACCCCATGGGCGGTGTCAGGCCGATCTGGGTGCCCACTTTGAGAGTGAATTGGGCCGATGCGCTCCCTTTGTCATTGGTGGCCGTGAAAGTGAGCGGATAATCTCCGGCCTGGGCCACGCTGCCGCTCAGGACGCCCTTGTCCGGATCCAGTTTGACACCCTCCGGAAGGCCTTCCACGCTGAATTTCATGGGCTTTTCGCCGGAGAATGCGAGGCGGAAGATTACCGGCGAGCCGGGGCGCACGCCGAACACCAGGGGGCCGTTGTAGCGTGGTGTGGCGGGTGCGGGAGGTGTGAGGATGTAAGGGGAGCAGACCTCGGCCTTTAGGACCTCCTCAAAGCGGGGGTCGGTATAGGTCACGGTGAGCCGCTTTTGCGGGACCAATGCGTAGGAGATCTGTTTTTCCTTCCAGGAATCGACACCTATTTTCTGAGTCTTGGACGTCTCCTCGGTGCCGGTCAGAATATCCGTAACGGTTGTTTTCAGGGTGCCGATGGTCTTTACGGACGTGGCCAGGACGGCCTTGTATCCGCCTTTTTCCGCCACGAGGGAGAGGCTTGCGAAGTCCTTTAGGCTGGGCTTGACCATCTTGATGGCGCCTCTGTAGAATCCGCCCGGATCGCCGAAATTATACACGCGCACGGCGATGACGTTATCTTGGTCCCAGCGCACCCATTTGGGGTCTACGATGTAATGCCGTTTCTTTCCCCATTCGCTGCAATATCCGCCCGGATCCTCCGGGAAGGTCCCGGTCTTTCCCACATAATGGCCGTTGATCCAGGTCTCATCGGAGTCGTCGATGGCGCCCAGCTCCAGCATGATAGCCTCGACGATGCCTTTTTTGAGAGAAGAGGGGATAACGACGTGGAGGCGGTACCAGCCGTAGCCGTTTGTGGGTTGAACGTTGAGATCTTCCCAGGATTGATTGAAAGAGACCTTCTGCCAGGCGTTGTCGTTATAAGCGAATGCGCTCCAGGCGGGGTCGTCGCCCTGATGGAAAAGAGCTGTATCTTGGGAGAGTTCTTGTGCGCGGGTGAGGGTCGCAGTTATCAGCAGGCAAAGGAATGCGAAAAAGGCTTTCTTCATATGACGTGGTTCTGTCATATAAAGGTACGGAGGATTTTGGAAATATGCTAATCAAGATGGCCCCCGCTAGCGGGCCAGGAAGCAGATCCGGTGGGCTTCCCGCGTGGTGGAAAGCGGAGCGGCCGTGGGGCGGCCGGTGCGGAGCGATTCGATGAAGTCTTCGATCAGGAGCCGGTCTGCTCCGGCGTGGAGCGGAAGGTCCATTATGGCGGAGAAGTCCTCCGTCCTGCCATTGACCTCCAGGATGGGCCCCTGCGCGCGGAGGATGCCGTCCGTCCCTTGGATGACGGTCCTGCGCCCCTCTTCCAGGGACACGCCGTCCAGGTGCATCCGCAGCAGGATGCCATTGTCCAGTCGGATCTGGACATCCTGCAGGTCGTTCACGTCGTTGTCGCAGTGATAGACGCATCGACCGTATCGACCAGTTTGTAGTTCTTCCTCAATCACTTCCTCCAGCGTTCTCCCCTCGGGCACGTTGAACCCTGCCACCCAGGCTCGCCGGTCGCGGTACAGCTTGACGGCGGAATAGGGGCAGTCCAGGGGACAGTCCAGGCAGCGCTTGGCGGCTCCGGCGGGAGCGTGGCCGGCATGGAATTCGGTCAGTCCGCCTTCCGACGAGACGTCCAGCGCCCGTCCTCCGGCCAGCCAGAGCAGGAAATCCACGTCGTGGCTGCATTTGGACAGGAAAATGGGTCCGGAAAGGTCCTTCCGGGACCACAGCCCCCGCACGAATGTATGCCCCATCCGGTCAGGGCCGATGGATTCGGTATGGTCGATGCTCAGGATGCGGCCGATCTCTCCGCTCTCGACAATCTCCTTGATTCGCCTGGCAAAGGGATAATACCGCATGACGAGGCATACGGAAACCGGGACGCCGGTACGTTCCGATTCCGCCAGCAGATCGTCGAACTCCTCCTGCGAGGCGGCTGCGGGCTTCTCCAGCAGGACGGGATAACCCGCCCGGATGGCTGCCACCGCCTGCTCGTGATGAAGTCGGTCCGGAGTGGTAATGATGACGCCATCAACGTTTCTTGGGGCGGAAAAGAAGGTCTCCGCGTCCGAAAAGCATGCATCGGCCGGAACCCCGTACTTTGCAGCAGCTTGCGAGAGTCGGACCGGGTCCGGATCGACCAGGAACGCGGCCTTGACATCAGCCGGCAGGCAGGAAAGATACTTCCCCGCCCGGTTTCCGACTCCTATGAACGCAACGCTGAGCATTGGAGGCCAAAGTTACGAAAAAGAATCGAAACAGGCCTGTTCCCTTTTGGACGCGTTTACAGAAAAACCGTATTGTAGAGCTGTCTTCTCCTGGAATCTCTCTTAATCAGAAGATGATTTCGATCTGTGCGGTCTCGTTGGCCTTGAACGTGTACTGGACATGGTCGCCGTCCTTGGCCAGCTCCTTGCCATTCACAAGGATGCGGCAGCCTTCCCGGCGGTTGCGAAGCGTCAGGGTCTGGGCCTGATTGGAGGTGATGGAGGCACGGATGCCCTTCTCGTCCCAGTCCATATGATTCAGCTTGGCGAAGGTATATAGCCAGACACCGTCAATGGAGCCGTTCATCATGTTGGCGGGCATCACCGGCAGGAATTCCACCGTGCCGGGCTCGCTGAAGACGCACATCTCCACCAGGAACGCCGGAACGGCGCCCGTCAGATCCGGGAACACGCCCCGATAGGGGAAGTGGCTGGTCTGCAGCGTACGGCGGACGAAACCGTGGTTGAGCAGCTGGCTCAGGTTCTGCTCGGCTTCTTCCATATCCTTCAGGCGGATGGCCGTGAAGGCACGGTAGATGATGCCATGGGCGGAGTCGTCCTGCT
>JAFYTP010000081.1 GCA_017558775.1 Bacteroidales bacterium
CGAATGGTTTACCTTCCATGGTGTTGACCAGGGGGCTGTAGATATCGAACATTTCGGTGTACATGATGGAGGACATCGGCGCTGTCTTGATCTCATCGGAGAGACCGTTTATCAAGGCGAGCATCTCCTCGGGATCCTGCGCCATGTCCGGATCACTCAAGCCGCCGAAATAAAGCAGCTCAATCGCATTCAGGCCGTTAAGATTGTCGGGGTTATTTCGGGCAATCTCCTTCAAGTCGTCCAAGAGCGCGCCCAAATTCTCGTCGCGATATTTCTCACGGGCTTCCTGGTCATCGCCGAATCCGGCCATCTTGGCCTGATAGTCGTCCCACCGGGTGGCGTAATCCATATATACGGAATGCGGTCCCTTTTTGTCCGAGGAGACGGCGATGCGGGCTTCCGGGTCGATGGTGATGGTGGAACCGTCGGAAATGAAATTGATAACGGCGTCCCCGATCTTCAAATCCGTTGTCGATGTCAAACATTTCGGGACTTCAACCTCGAAGCGGCCGTCGACGACCGCAACGGTGGTGTCGAAGAAAGAGACGAACGCCTCCTCCTCCATCGTACCGTCATAATAACCTCTCGTAATCTTTACGGTTTCAGGAGCGTTCTCCGCAAACTGGCCCACAACCTTGGTGGTGTTTACGGATTTCGGGGAGCAGGCGGAAGCCATCGACAGGAGGACTGCCGCAAAAATCGGGGAAAAGAATCCAATGGTTTTCATATCGCGATGAGGTTTAAATTCTCGGCTTCTGGATGATGCGGATAATGAGGGAGATGAAATAGACGATCAGGCCGTAAAGGACGGGAATCAGGCAGCATTTGAGGCCACCGGCAATGATAACGGGGGAAGCGTCTCCACACATTTGGATCGCGTCACACGCGTTATATAAACCGCTCAATGACCAGAAAATAGACACAATCAGGGCGCCGATGCCAATCTCTTTTACCCAGCGGGGAGCTTTCCAGGCCGCCAGTAGGAGGCAGATCAGCAGAATGGAGATAATGATCATTCCGCCTATGCCTCCCATGGTAAACAAATCTGTGAGAGGAATGGGTGGGACCTCAATGATTTCTTCCGGCCCGACCACTCGCCGGAGGGAATCCAACTGTTCAATTGTTAGTTGCATATTTTTCGTGTTTTGTTTGTTACAAAGGTACGGCGCCTTCCGGGAATTCTCCAAAGTTGAAACCTGCTGTAAGCCCGTCAAATCCCATTGTAAGGCCTTTTGCTTGCTTTCGCGATGGATTTTGTCTATTTTTGTTATAAGATGAGAGTGCTCGTAAAGATTGCATACTGGTTGGCTGCGCTTGCCGTTCTGTCCGCCATCCTCGTCAGTCTGGACTATACCCTGGGCCAGGCCATCTTTATCAGCCTTCTCTTCTGCCCGTGCGCGATTCTCCTCGAATATATGATGCCCAAGGCCCGGAAGCCCATGGACAAGGTGTATCTGTCGTTGGCGATGCTGGTGGCAATCATCCTTTTCATCCTATGTCTTCATTATTTCGTTTTGACCGGAATGACCCCATACGGATGGGTTGGCAAGAAGGAAGTCGCCCCCATGCTCTTCAACCCCGCATTCCTGGGGCTTATTCTGATGGTCCTTTCCCTCGGGGATTACGCATGGTCTAAATGGGTCGACAAACGATTCAAGGCGAAAGACCGCACCGTCACCTTCTTCTCCGACCGGAAAAGCGTGACCTTGCGCCTGTCTGACATCTCCTACGTGGAGTCCAACGACACCGAGGTCCGCATCGTCACAACCTCCGGCGAATCCTTCCGCAACAAAACCGGCATCTCCCAATGGGAAAACCTCCTGGGCGACGGCTTCCTCCGCATCCATCGCTCCTATCTGGTCAATACCTCCTTCGCCACCCTTTCCTCGCCCGACCTCGTCACCGTCGCCGGCACGGAACTCCCTGTCTCCCGAAAGTACAAGGATAGTGTCAAGGTTCTCGATGTAAACAGAAACCTTTAAAAGGACCTTTCGTGGCGTTATTCGGCGGATGATGGCGTAATCGTCAAGTTCCCGAAACCGTTGTCGTTTTCGTATATGTCATCGAAAAAGTAGTCTGGCAAGGAGAGAGTCCATTCGCCCGTAGTCCATACCCGTTCACCATCTTCCATAATAGTCGGCTCCTGCCCGACGATACTTGAGACCATATCGGCCATTTCCTGTCTTTTGGCTATTTTTTCTGCGTGATTGCGGTCTGGATGAAATGGGCCGTCGAAATATGGCGTCAACCCCTGCACCAGCATGATTGATCCCAGTGAGTTGCTAGAGATAGAAAACTCCCACTGGACCCATCCTGTCCAATCCGCATCGGCCACTTTGCAATAGATAAAACCATCCTGCGCATCGCAATCTGTGGAAAAGGAGGAAACGAATGAAAAACCGGCCTTTTCCATCAGGGCCTCCATCTCTTTTCGGGTGTAGGTTTTATGCCGGAGGATGTCTTTCAAAACCATCGAAAGTCCGGTGTCTCCCTTATAGGCCAAGGAGTCCACGTTATGCCGTATGTGGAGGAATTTCAAAGTATCGCCCAGGTCGATGATGCCAAAAGAATTCATGTCATCCTTGTAATTCTTGACAGTCCCGTTACCCCAAGTCTTGTACCGCTTTTCAAGATCGAAGATCCAATTCAATCCGTTACCGGTCACCTGGGCGACATAGGAGGAATAAGGTGTTGTAACCATTTGGTACAAAGATCCTTTTGCGGGGAAGGATGCATTGAACAGGGTGTCCGGGAAGCGGTGCCATGATTCGCACCCACGCCATTCATCGCCTTCGCCGAAAGCATAAATGTCTGCCGCTGATTTAATACTCCTCGTCCCACTTCTGGCAAGGCTGTGTATAACGTTGAAACTGCAGTCGGGACAATCTTTCATAATGGCCTCATAGGTCGATGTGCTGTCGCACAGGAATCCTTCACGCGGATCGGCAATTCCCCGGAAACGCTCAGGGTCCGTCAGATAATAATATCCATTGTACCGAAGGATCTGTCCCGGTTTGGTGAGGAAGAAATACTCTTTTCCTGTCTTTCTGTCAATGAACCAGGTATGACTTCCGGCATAGCGTATATCCCGGGTGACAACCCGCCAATCGTCATCCTCATAGACGACATCTTCATTGAAAGAGACTTCCTCCCACGTTTCGTTTTCCGGAATGAATTGGAATTGTCCGGAAAAATCTTCTTCCTGTAGATAGACCGTATCCTTTACCACGTTCAGTTTGTCTTTGACAATTGTTTGCGGATAGGGAAGGTCCACTTTATGAAATGTTCTTGTTTTCGGATCGATCTTCAAGAGAAGGTTAACCCGGATGGGAGGCGAGAAATGATTGTAAACATTCTGCTGCGTGAGCAGGCAAAGATAACCATCTCCTATCTTGACGGCCTGTTCGAACTCTAATCGGCACCCTGGCAGCACCACCTGCCTCAAATCCAGATCCAGTGTGTCGTAAACCAGGACGAATCCCTCTTTCTGAACGATCCGCGGCCCCTTGGGCCCGCAGGATACGACAAACCATAAGCACCCCAGCAAAAATATGATCAGTAACCTTTTCATAGAGGAATCCGGATTAAATTGACGCCCAAATGCATGCAATTTTCATTCCCCAGTTTCCATGGCCCCAACGAAGACGAAAAAGACCGCAAAACAGCGGTCTTTTTCGCGTGCCCAAAGCCGGGCTCGAACCGGCACGTCTTTAAGGGACACTGGATTTTGAGTCCAGCGCGTCTACCAATTCCGCCATTCGGGCATAGGATGGTCTCGGACGGAGACGGAGTGCAAATTTACCGCAATTTCGGAGATTTGCAAAATTTTTCCCGTATCTTTGTGTTCTATGCCTAAGGAGATTGTCATCACGGTCGATGGGAAGGCCGCCGGCCGCGTGGTCGGGGGCGGACGCATCGACGGAATCGCACCGCTGCTGGCCGCCGAGCAGGAGGTCTATGTCGTTTATGACGAGAACGTTACCTGGGTGGCGGAAAAGGTAATCGAGTCCGTTCCGGGCGTGAAGGGGAGTATCGCCATCGAGGCGACGGAGGAGGAAAAGTCGATGGAAACGGTGCTTCTCATCACCCGTTCGCTGCTGGAGTCCGGAGCTTCCCGGAAGGCGCTGGTGCTTGCCATCGGCGGCGGAATCACCACGGACCTGGCGGGCTTCGCCGCGTCCATCTACAAGCGCGGAATCAGGTATGCCAATGTCCCCACCACCCTGCTGGCTCAGGTCGATGCCGCCATCGGCGGAAAGACGGGTG
This sequence comes from Bacteroidales bacterium, assembly GCA_017558775.1. Taxonomy (GTDB): domain Bacteria; phylum Bacteroidota; class Bacteroidia; order Bacteroidales; family UBA932; genus Cryptobacteroides. The sequence goes on from JAFYTP010000081.1 coordinate 4,267, forward strand.
TCAATTTTGACGCCTACAAGAACATGCTGGGCGTGATTGTCCAGCCCGTGTTCACCTATGTCTGCGCCGAGGTCTTAAGGACGCTCCCGCGCCGGGATTTCCTGTCCGGGGCCGCGGAGATGCTGAAGACCTTCATCATCGAAAACGAGGATGACCATTATGAGAAAGCCGTGAAATGGCTTTCTGCCGATGGCGCTGATGGACAGGAGCTTATCCTGGCCGCGGCGGCCGTCAAGGCGGGCGTCGTCTCGCGCGACCCGTTCGAGGCGGGCGAGCGTCGGAAACTGAATCTCGGGCATACCTTTGCCCATGCTATCGAGCACGAGGCACGGCTGCGCGAAGAGGATATCACCCACGGAGAAGCCGTGGCGATGGGCATGATCCTCGCGGCCCGGCTGAGCGACCGGCTGGGGGTGTCGGCCGGCTTGGAGGCCCGCCTGGCGGCGGACTTCTCCGCCGTCGGCCTCCCCACCCAATCCCCCTACCCGCTGGAAATCCTCGCCGATGCCATGGACAAAGACAAAAAAGCCGAGGATGGCCTCGTGCACTTCATCCTCCCCGCCCGCATCGGCTCGGTCCTCCAGCGCGACCTGACCGTGGCGGAGGCACTTAAAGCATTGACAATATGATTTGTACATCCATACAAGGTAAGACCCTGGAGGAGATCCTCCAAATCCTGGAGAGCGGCGAGGTCGAGATGGCCGAGATCCGGCTGGACCTGTGCGACTTGGACGAGGAGGAGATCGAGGTGCTGTTCACGGACTCTGACGTGCCGCTGATTGCGACATGCCGGATCGCCGAGGCGGCGAAGCGCGTGGAGGCGGAAGCGAACCGGCTGAACGACGCCGGCAAGGTGCTGTCGGAGCAGGGTCTCTATATGTCCGAACCCCGCCGGGGCCGCAACCCTGCCGAGGAGTTCGCTGAAAATCAGCTGCTGAAGGCCATCGAGGCCGGTGCGAAATATGTGGACCTGGAAGTGGAGGCCCCGCCGATGATGGGCCGCAAGATCCGCCAGGCCTGCCAGCAGTATGGCTCGGTACTCATTCGCTCGTTCCACGATTTCGAGGGCACGCCGCCGGAAGCGACGCTCCTCTCGACGCTGGAAAAATCCCGCCGCTTCGGGGGCGAAGTGGTCAAAATCGTGACCACCGCCACCTGTAAGGCCGATGCGGACCGCGTCATGAACCTTTACCGCGAGGTTGAGCCCGGAACGCTCGTGGCGTTCTGCATGGGCCCTGAAGGCCGGGAATCCCGCCTGGAAGCGCTCAAGCAGGGCGCGCCTTTCACCTACGCCTGCCTGACCCCCGAAGAGGCCACGGCCCCGGGCCAGTGGACCGCCGCCGAGATGCGCGAGGCCGTGTACGGCGGCTTCCGGTTCATCGGCGCGGAGGGGCTCGACATGCCCGCCTCCAAGAGTTTCGCCCAGCGGGCGATCGTCGCGGCGGCACTTGCCGATGGCACCTCGCACCTGGGCGGCTACTCGCCCTGCGGGGACAACGAATCGGCCCTCGCGGCCGCCAGACGCCTGGGCGCCAAGGTGATCGTCAACGGCTCCGACCTGGAAATCACCGGCATCAGCGCCTTTGAAAAATGCCTGGCTATCAATGAAATAAGCGTCGGCGAATCCGGCTTCCTCACCCGGATGCTCATCCCGGTCCTGTCGGCGATTGCCGATGGTCCCGTGCGCGTGTCGGGCGAGAAGACGCTCCTGAACCGCCCCCTCGCCGGGGCGCACGACATCATGGCGTCGTTCGGCGTGCGCCTGATTCCGGAAGTCCTTCCTTCGGACAACCGGAAGGGCGACTGCTTCGTCCCGCTCACCGTCAAGGGACCCCTGGTCCCGGGACGGGCGGACGTGTCGGGCAAGGGCGGCTCGCAGCTCATTTCTGGCCTCCTTGCGGCGCTGCCGTTGGCCGGGAACCGCTCGACCGTGTATGTCCACGACCCTCGCAGCATCCCCTATATGTTCATTACCGTCGATGTCCTCCGCAAGTTCGGCATCGAGATCGGTTCCGAGATGGAAGGGGATGAGGATTTCTTGCAGACGCAGGATTGGAGCCTTTGCACCGGCGTGACCTTCAAGATGCGCGGCAACCAGCATTACCGCGCGGCGGACTTCCGCATCGAGGGCGACTGGTCCGGCGCCGCGAACTTCCTCGTGGCCGGCGCCATCTTCGGCGACGTGGAGGTGGAAGGGCTTGACACCCAGTCTCTCCAGGCTGACATCTCCATCATGGACATCCTAATGGACGCCGGGGCGAGCATGTCCCAGCTGGAAGGCGAGGCCGCTACGACCGGTCCTGTCCATGTTACCCGCGCCCCGCTCTGCGCCTTCGAGACCGACCTCAACAACTGCCCGGACCTCTTCCCGATCGTGTCCATCCTCGCCGCCTTCTGCCCGGGCACGAACCGCATCCGCGGCGTCGAGCGTCTCCGTCACAAGGAGACGGACCGCGCCGCCGCCATCGTGGACATGCTCACGCAGATGGGCGTCCCCGTCCAGGTCGATGAGGACGAAATGACCGTCGAAGGCATGGGCCTCCCGCAGCGCATCCTGACGGGCAACCTGCTCAAGGGCGGCCAGTACACTTCCCACGGCGACCACCGCATGGTGATGGCCCTGAAGGTCGCCTCCTTGGGCGCCGACGGCCCCATCGACATAGACGATACCGCCTGCGTGGCGAAGTCGTTCCCCGGATTTTTGGATTTGTTTGAGAAGCTATGAATACATTTGGACGCATCTTCAGAGTAAGCATCTTCGGCGAGTCGCACGGAGAGGAGATCGGTGTGGTCATCGACGGCGTGGAGCCGGGTATCGACCTGCAGGAGAGCGATTTCGCGCGGGATATCGACCGCCGCCGGAGCGGTGCGAAAGGCACCACGCCCCGCATTGAGGCCGACGAACCGCACATCCTCAGCGGCGTGTTCGAGGGCCACACGACCGGCGCTCCGCTGACAATCGTGTTCAAGAATACGAATACCCGCAGCCAGGATTATTCGAAGCTGATCGACGTTCCGCGTCCCGGCCACGCCGACTTCACGGCCAACGTGAAGTACGGCGGCTTCCAGGATCCGCGTGGCGGCGGCCATTTCTCCGGCCGCCTCACGCTGCCCCTCGTCGCCGCCGGCGTCGTCGCCAAGAAGATCCTCGCGGAAACCATCTCTGAAGAGACCAACGGCCACGTGCAGTTCCGCTGCAACGCCCGCCTTGTGGAAATCGGCGGAATCGCCGATGAAACGCGCTGGGAGGCCGCTTTGGATGCCGCTCAAAAGGAAGGCGACTCCCTCGGCGGCATCGTGGAATGCACCGTGGACGGCATTCCCGCCGGCCTTGGCGAGCCTTTCTGGGACAGCGTCGAGTCACGGCTCTCTCACGCTTTGTTCGCCATTCCGGGCGTCCGCGGCGTGGAGTTCGGCGACGGTTTCGCCGCCGCCCGCATGAAGGGTTCCGAACACAATGATTGTTTCACGCCCGATGGCATCGACGGTCACGAAGGCCTCGTCACTCCCGCCACGAATCACGCGGGCGGCATCAACGGCGGTATCACGAACGGCAACCCGCTCGTTTTCCGCGTGGCCTTCAAGCCTACTTCCAGCATCGCCAAGGCCCAGCGGACCTTCGACTTCGCCGCCGGTGAAATGACGGAACTCCGGGTTCCCGGCCGTCACGACATATGCTTCGCCCTCCGCACCCCTGTGGTCGTGGAGGCCATGGCCGCCATTGTCCTGGCGGACCTCATCGACCTGGCGTAGAGAGGCTAACGCCGCTTGCTTTTAATCTGAATGAGTCTGTATTCGGCGGAGCAGGTAAGCTCTTCGCCGCGATAAGTGTACGTGAATACGGCTACGGGAGAGTGAATTCCCGCCGCAGGGAGGGCAATGCTCCATTCATTGCTGAGTCCAGGGGCGAGGTCGCAGTTAAGAGACTGGATGTCAGATCCGTTTCCGGTTTCTCCGTCGAACAGCTGGACCGTCTTGACAGTGATGGGATCGGTGCTCATGTTGCTGACTTTGAAATACAGGCTGCCGTTCTGCAAGAAACCGTTGTCGAGGGAAAATTCTCCTCCCAGGTACTCCGCGGTCACGCCCTCTGGAGAGTCTGTCAGGACGGTGACGATACAGGATGCGAGCTGATAGCCGGCCTGCGCCGTGATGTTGGCCAGTCCGAAGTTCACGGCCGTGATTCTGCCGCCATCGACAGTGGCCACATTCGGATCGGAAGTATCCCAAAAGAGGTTTTTGTCGGTGGCGTCTTCCGGGAGGATGGTCGCCTCCAGAAGAGCGGTTTCACCGATCCGCAGCGTCAGTTCCGTTGAACTCATTGTAATGGACGCCACCGGGACGATGACGGTGACCAAGCAGCTCGCGTGATAGTCCCCGGCGACAGCCCTGATGGAGGCGGTCCCGCTACTGACGGCGGTAACTTGACCGTTCTGGTCGACCGTGGCGACGGAAGTGTCGTTACTGGTCCATTTGACGGTCTTGTCGGTGGCCTCATCCGGCGAAACGAACGCATTCAAGGTCACCGTCTCGCCTTTTTCCAGGGTGAGACTTGTCTTGTCAAGATAGATGGAAGACACGGGGATGAAGATGACCGTAACGGCACAGGAGGCGGAAACACCTCCCGTGGAAGCCGTGATGGTGGCATTTCCGCTGCTGATGGCGTTGACCGTCCCGTTTTGGTCGACAGTGGCGACAGACTCATCGCAAGAGGTCCATTGAACGGTCTTGTTGCTGGCGTTGTCGGGGAGGACGGTAGCTTCTAACTTAAAGTTCTGTCCCTTTTCCAAGAAAAGGATATCTGCCGACAGGCTGATGCTAGTAACGGCAATCGTTTTAGCAAAGACGGTGATTTCACATGTCGCCGTCTTTCCGCCGTCTTCCGTCTTGGCGGTGACGGTGCCCTTGCCCAGCACTTCTTTGCCATTGACGGTGGTCGTGGCGGCTCCAGGCTTGAACGAGGTCGTCACCGTGCCGTTGGAAACTTGGATATCGGGATTGCTGGAGGACCACTGCACATTCTTGTTTGTCGCGTCGCTGGGAGAGATTGTGGCGGAGATTGTAACGGTTTCTCCTTCAATCAGTTCGGCAGAAGTCGGGTTTACGGTAATATCGGTGACGGATATCGTTTCGGGCTGCTTGTTGCAGGCAGTAAGAAGGGCCAACGCAGCTAATACATTCAAAATGGAACCTTTGCTCATAGAGGCATTCACTAAAAACTAACTAAAAACTATTATCTTTGTAGTTCTGCTGCAAAGGTAGCATTATTATGGATAATAGCGATAATATCATACAGGAATTCACCTCCGGGGAGTATAAGGAAGGGTTTGTGACGGATGTAGAGCAGGAGTTCGTGCCCAAGGGCCTGAACGAGGACATCATCCGCACGATCTCCCGCCTCAAGGAGGAGCCGGAGTGGTTGCTGGAATTCCGCCTGGACGCTTTCCGGAAATGGCAGAAGATGGAGATGCCCCGCTGGGCCCATCTGGACCTGCCGGAGATCGACTTCCAGGATATCATTTACTATGCGGCCCCCAAGAAGGACAAGGACCGGCCCAAGGAGATCGACCCGAAGCTGGCGGAAACCTTCGAGAAGCTGGGCATCCCCCTCAAGGAACGCGACGTCCTCGCCGGAGTGGTGGCTGTCGATGCGGTCTTCGACTCCGTGTCCGTCACTACCACCTTCCGGAAGACGCTCGCGGAGAAGGGCATCATCTTCTGCTCGTTCTCCGAGGCGGTCAAGGAGCACCCCGACCTCGTCCGGAAATATCTCGCGACCGTGGTCCCGTCCGGGGATAACTATTTCGCAGCCCTGAACAGCGCTGTGTTCTCCGACGGATCGTTCTGCTACATCCCCAAGGGGGTGCGGTGTCCGATGGACCTCTCCAGTTATTTCCGCATCAACGCCCGTGGCACCGGCCAGTTCGAGCGCACGCTCATCGTGGCCGACGAGGGTTCGTACGTGAGTTACATGGAAGGCTGCACCGCGCCGATGCGCGACGAGCAGCAGCTCCACGCCGCCGTGGTGGAAATCATCGTGGAAAAGGATGCCGATGTCAAGTACTCGACCGTTCAGAACTGGTATCCGGGCGATGCCGAGGGCAAGGGCGGTATCCTGAACCTCGTCACCAAGCGCGGCATCTGCAAGGGCGACGGGGCGCACTTGAGCTGGACGCAGGTGGAAACGGGTTCCGCCATCACCTGGAAGTACCCGTCTACCATCCTGAAGGGCAATAACACGGCCTCCGAGTTCTATTCCGTGGCTGTCACGAATAACTACCAGCAGGCCGATACGGGCACGAAGATGGTCCACATCGGCCGGAACACCAAGAGCCGGATCGTGTCGAAGGGCATCTCCGCCGGCCGCAGCCAGAACAGCTACCGCGGCCTCGTGCGGATGAACGCCGGCGCGCAGAACGCCCGGAACTATTCCCAGTGCGACAGCCTCCTGATCGGCTCCAAGTGCGGGGCCCATACCTTCCCGGTCATCCGTTCCGACAACCCGACGGCGATTGTCGAGCACGAGGCCACGACCTCGAAGATCAGCGAGGACCAGCTCTTCTACTGCAACCAGCGCGGCATCGGCCCGGAAGAGGCCGTGGGCCTGATTGTCAATGGTTACGCGCGGGAAGTCCTTTCCCGGCTGCCGATGGAGTTCGCGGTGGAGGCGCAGAAACTGTTGCAAGTGTCACTTGAAGGATCTGTCGGATAATGGATTGGCTTGATATCGTCATATTCACCCTGGGCGGAAAGCCGGTGCTGCTGGTGGATTTCATCAGCTCGCTGCTGGGATTGACCTGCGTGTTCCTCGCGGGCCGGAACTCGAAGTACAACTTCTGGGTGGGCTATCTGTACACGGCCGCCCTGTTCTTCCTGTTCTGGCGGCGGAACCTGTACGCGAACCTTCTCCTCCAGCCCATCTCCCTCGCAATCAATATGCTGGGCCATTGGCGCTGGACGCATCCCCGGGAGAACGAACGCTCGTCGGAGGATGCGAACAAGCTGAAAGTGAGCATGCTTACCTGGCCCGCGCGGGGATTTACCGTGGTGGCCATCCTGGTGGTGGCACTTCTCTGGGGCTGGGTGATGAAGACCTTCTTCCCGGCCAACCCGGCGCCCTATCTGGACTGCTGCGTGACGGTCCTGATCCTCACGGCGCAGCTCCTGTCAGCTCTCAAGAAGTGGGACTGCTGGATCGCTTGGCTGGTGGTGAACGTCACGCAGATCATCCTCCACATCAGCGTGGGGAACGTGTTCATGCCCATCGTCTGCGGCCTGTATCTGGTGAACGGCCTCTGGTCGCTCGCCTCCTGGATGAAACTGTACAAGAAAAATGGATAAATTGCTCGAAATAAAGAACCTGCACGCCCGCATCGGCGACAAGGAGATCCTGAAGGGGATCGACCTCACCCTGAACCGGGGTGAAATCCATGCCGTGATGGGCCCGAACGGAGCGGGAAAATCGACCTTGAACGCGGTCCTCACCGGCCGTCCGGATTACGAAGTCACGGAAGGGACCATCCTGTACGACGGGAAGGACCTGCTCGCCATGTCGCCGGAAGAGCGCAGCTGGGCGGGCCTGTTCCTCAGTTTCCAGTACCCGGTGGAGATTCCCGGTGTCACCATCACGGCCTTCATGAAGGCCGCGATCCAGGCGCGCCGCAAGGCCGCCGGCTTGCCTGAGATGAAGACCCCCGAGTTCCTGAAACTGCTCAAGGAAAAGATGGCCTTCGTGCAGATGAAGCCGGAATTCGCCAAGCGCGAGGTCAATGTGGGCTTCTCGGGCGGCGAGAAGAAGCGCAACGAGATTTTCCAGATGGCGATGTTGGATCCGACGCTGTCCATCCTGGACGAGACGGACTCCGGACTGGACGTGGACGCCCTGAAGATTGTGGCGGACGGTGTCAATGCTCTCCGCTCGCCGGAGAAGGCCGCCATCATCATCACCCACTACCAGAAACTGCTCGAATACGTGCAGCCCGACGTGGTGCACGTGCTCAAGGACGGCCGCATCGTCTGCACGGGCGGCCGCGAGGTGATCGACGCGATCGAGAAAGCGGGCTTTGACCAGTTTTAGCGATGGGGTACGGGAATTATAGAGATCCGTTTTTAGATGCCCGGTCGGAGCCGGGCATGACGAAGTATGTCGTTGGCGCGGGCGAGAAACTCGAGCTGACGTTCGTCGTGCTGCCCGGGGAGAGCCGGGACATCGACGTCGCCATCGACCTGGTCGGGGAGGGGGCGGAGGTGTCGCTCAAGGGGTTGTATCTGTGCGGCGGGGACGAGCGGGTGAACTTCCGCATCCTGATGCACCACCGCGCGCCCGGCTGCGTCTCGCGCCAGCTGTTCAACGGCATCGCCGCCGGTTCGTCCCGCGTGACCTTCGACGGACGGATCATCGTGGCGCCGGACGCCCAGAAGACGGAGGCCTACCAGGAGAACCACAACATCGTCCTCACGGACAGCGCCCATGTGGAGACGATGCCCCAGCTGGAAATCTATGCCGATGACGTCAAGTGCTCCCACGGAGCTACGGTCGGCCGCCTGGACGAGGAGTCCCTGTTCTATATGCGCACCCGCGGCGTCCCCGAGAAGGATGCCAAGGTGCTCCAGATGCTGTCTTTCCTTTCCCCGGTTACGCCGGAGGGAGACCGTGACCGCGTGGAAAAAGCGGTCCTTCAATTAGTTTAAAGTAATGACGGAATACACCAAACCCGCGTGCAGGATTGTCGACCTCCGGCTGGAGGCGTCTCTGCTGACCGGGAGCACCGAACCGATCCCCATCGATCCGTTCGACCCTGAATTCTGACGGCCATGAAGAGAATCTGTTTCTGGCTGGCCGCCGCCCTGCTGGCCGTCGCCTGTGCCAAGGAGAATCCATCGACCATTTCCGAACCGACATCCGTTCACACCCTGCGGGCGGGCTTTGCCGAGGAGGATCCGGACACCCGTTCCCGGTTGGAATTTGGCGAGACGGCCGCCAAGGTCCTCTGGACGGCGGGGGATAATTTCCGGATGTACAAGATGTCCGACACCGGTTATTCCCAGACCGTCTATACGACGCAGGACGACGGTGTGGAGTCGGCGACTTTCACGACGACGAAGCGGCTGGGTGAAGATGATTCCTATACCAGCATCTATCCCGCCGGCGCGGAAAAGTACAGTGTCTATCGGAAAAACAACGACGTGATGCTCCGGATTCCGGTTCCGTCCGAGCAGACGGCCGTTCCCGGCGGCTTGGCCGAAGGACTCAATATGGCCGCCGCCTGGTCGTCCGGCCAGGATGACGATCTTCAGTTCTACAATCTGCTGTCCATCATCCGTTTCCGGGTGAAAGGAAAAGCGGTCTCCTCTCTGGCGTCCGTGTCCTTCGATGCCGGAAAGACGGTAGCAGGCGATGCTGTACTTTATTTCGCGGACGGAGAACTCCATTTCGGTTTCACGTCTAATTTCAGCAATCCGACCTATCCCCGTTCGACCAGTGTGACATTGACGGGAACTTTCACCGAAGGGCAGGACTATTGCATGGCCATGGTCCCCGCGTCTCTGCCGTCGGGGTTCGATATGTATTTTTGCGACGCGGATGGGAATGTCCTGGCGAAGCATTCCTCCAAGGCTGTCTATCTCTCCCGTTCCCGGATCCTGGATTTCGGAACCATTGACCTGGGCGATACCTGGGAGGTGGAACCCGCCCCGGAGATCGTCGAGTATATGCACCAGAAGGTCGGGCGCAAGAAGAATGTCATCGCCATTTTGGCCGATGGCTACTGCAAGTGGGAGCTGGACCGGTTCGAGGCGCTTGCCAAGAGCGCGGTCGATTATCTGTTCAGCGTGGAGCCGTACAAGACTTACAAGGACTATTTCACGGTGTATATCTTCCGGGCGGAGTCCAATGAGTCCGGGGCGGGTGTCATCGACACGGATGGCAACATTATCACCCCGGTGGACAATCGTTTCGGGTCCCGCTGGCCGACGGATTCCTACAGCGCCATGACGGCGAATCCCAGCATTATCCAGGACTATCTGAGGACCCATTGTCCGGAAGTCGTTTCCGGGGAGCTTTCTTGGCGGGATGTTCCGACGGCATTGATTATCAATGATTCCCGATACGGTGGAATCTGCCACGTCTATTCCAGCGGGTGGAATTACGCCCAGATTCCCCATCAGTACGCGGGTGGTGCCATCTCCTGGTCTTTCCCGCAGTATCAGGCCGTCAATGTCCGGGACGATTCCGAAGGATATCGTTTGACGACGGAGGAGGAGCGCGACGAGATGGGACGCCACGTCGGAGATTGGCGGAACACCTTCCTGCACGAATTCGGCGGACACGGCTACGGCCGTCTGGCCGACGAGTACTGGAAAACGACCACCAAATATACGGAACCGGGAGCGATCGGCGGTCATACCTATCCCGTGCCGTATGCCTTGAACGTGTCGGGTTTCTATGACGACGTCCCCTGGCAGGAAGTCCTGCTGGACAACCTGGGCGACTGGCTGGACCGGAATCCGGATTACAGCCGCATCGGAATCCTGCACGGAGGCCATGCCTCCCTCTATTACCGCTGGCGTTCGGAGATGACCAGCTGCATGATCGACAACCGTCCTTATTTCAATACCTGGTCGCGGATGCTGATTGTTTCCCGCATCATGGAGAAGACCGGAGAGCCCTTCAGCCTGGAGGATTTCATCGCGAAGGACGTGACCTTCGACCCGATCCGTCCCGTTGAGGACGAATGCGACGAGACGCGCCGCCGGGTGGCAGCCCAGGCTGCGCTGGTCCCGGAAATGCCGATGCTTCCGCCGCCGGAGATCATCGAGGACGCGTTGTAAGTCCCGAATAATTCCTATATTTGTGTGCTATGTGCACAAAGGTTCTCGTCCGTTTGATCTGCGCGGCTGCCCTCCTGTCGGCCGCCGCATGCGGACCGCGTGGCGACCTGGACCATTCCACCCGGAAACTGCTCGGCGAGCTGGACGGCTACGTGGCCGCCCGGGATGTGTATACCGCCCGCAAGATGGACCAGATGGACGCGCTCCGCAAGCTGTGCCGGACCACGGAGGATCCCGACCACCGCTACGATCTGGAGATGTCGATCGCCGAGGAGTACTTCGCCTTCAGCTTCGATTCCACTCAGGCCTACTTGAAACACTGTCAGGACCTGGCCTTGAAGATGAAAGACCAGGAACGCTATAACCGAGCTTCCATCGAACTGGGCCATCTGTATGCCAAGGCCGGCAACTATCTGGAGGCCAACAGCCTGCTGTACGGACAAATCGACACCAGCGCGCTTTCGGAAGCGCTGATGACGGACTACCTGTATTACCTGTATGACTTCAGCATGGACCTGGCGGGGAATTCCGGCATGGTGGAGCGGCTTTCCATCCCGCCGGCGGCCTCGTTCCGGCAACGGCTGCTGGACCTGCTGCCCAAGGACAGCGACCGGTGGCGCACCCTGCTGCGGGACCGCCTGACGGAGGAGGACCGTCTCGCCTCGGCCGATAGCGTGGCCCATCTCCTGCTCGCCGGCACCACTCCGGAGGAGCACGTCTATGCCATTTACGCATTCCATCTCTCCGATATCGCCGAGCGCGACGGCCGTCCTACGGACCGGATGGCCTGGCTGATCCGCTCGGCGGAATGCGACATGATGAACGCCGTCCGGGACTATGCCTCCTTGACGATGGTGGCGCAGAATATCCTCTCTTACGACGTGGACCGTTCGTTCCGTTATCTCCGGATCGCGCAGGAAGACGCGTTGGCCTACAACGCCAAGCTCCGGCCGTGGCAGATTTCCCGCTTCCTGATGGAAGTGGAGGACGCCTATTCCGCCCGCCAGTCCCGTTCCCGGCTCTTCTCGATGGTGGCCGCCATCCTGCTGGCGATCATGGTGCTGACCCTTTCCGTCATCACGTGGTTCCTGGTAACCCGTTCCCGGAAGCTTACCCGGATGCGGGCCCTGCTGGAAAGCAACAACGCCCAGCTGGCCGCCGCGAACGCGGAACTCAACGTGCTGAACAAGCAGATTTCCAAGGCCGACAAGGTGAAGGAGGAGTATATTGTCGATTTCTTGCAGGGGCTTTCCGAGCAGGTGGCTCTCCTGCGGTCGGAAGACAACCGCTTCCGAAACTTGCTTAAACAGGGCAAGTCGGACCAGCTGTTCAAAGAGTTGGCCATTTCCGAACGTTCGGAGAGAGCGTTGGAAGAATTCTATCGCAAATTCGACGAGACCTTCCTGGCTCTCTATCCCGACTTCGTGGAGCAGTTCAACGCCCTGTTGCAGGAGGATGCGCGGATCGTTCCGCCCAAGGGAAGGCTCACGACGGAGCTCCGGATTTTCGCCCTGATCCGCCTCGGAATGGACGATTCCAAGAAGATCGCGACGATGCTGGATTACTCCGTCAGTACCATTTATAACCATAAGGTCGCCATCAAGAATGCGGCCCTCGGGGACCGGAGCAAGTTCGAGGAACAGGTGAAAATGATTGGAAAGTAGCGGAAAACAGATTCTTATTCCACTACTTTTTTTGCCTATTAAAATCTTTTAATTAGCTGTCTCTTAACGAGATGGCTACTACTTTGCGGTACTTTTATTTTCTTATGCGCGTGGCCTATGTGTGCGGCGTGTAATTTTGCATTGCAACCTAAGGCAACAACACAACTCAATTAACAATAACCAACGCACAACCAAATCATTCACGTATGAAAAAATTTGCTTCCCTAATCCTTGCATTAGGATTGAGCCTGGCGGCATTGGCACAGAACGCGACCCTGCGGGGTGTGGTTCTGGACAGTGAAAGCCAGCCGGTTGTCGGCGCATTCGTAGTTGAGCAGGGAACTGCCAACGGTACCATCACCGGTACGGACGGCGCGTTCTCCATCACCACGCCCAGCGGCGCGGCGGTGGAGATCTCCTGCATCGGCTTCGTGACGCAGACTCTCATCAATGAAGGAGCGCAGAACGTGGTCGTCGTCCTGCAGGATGACGCCGAAATGCTCGAGGAGACCGTCGTCATCGGTTACGGTGTCCAGAAGAAGGCGGTGGTGACCGCCGCCATTTCTTCGGTGACGTCCGATGATCTGAAGGTCCAGTCCCAGAACCGCGTGGACAACATGCTCCAGGGCATGACCTCCGGTGTCCAGGTCACCCAGAACTCCGGCGCCCCGGGCGCCAGCTCCACGGTGATCGTCCGCGGTATCGGTTCCATCAACCACGCGTCTCCGCTTTATATTGTCGATGGTATGCCGGCCGGCAGCATCGACTACATCAACCCGAACGACATCGAGCGTATCGACGTGCTCAAGGACGCCGCCTCCGCGGCCGTTTATGGCGCGCGTGCGGCTGACGGTGTCATCCTGGTGACCACCAAGTCCGGTGCGGAAGGGAAGCCCCTCGTGACCTACGACTTCTCCTACGGTCTCCAGAATCCCTGGCGGAAGCCCTCCGTGCTCAACGCCACGGAATATGCCGTCATGATGAACGAGGGTATGCTCAATGCCGGAAACGCTCCCATCTACGACAATCCTTACGCCCTGGGCGAGGGGACGGACTGGGTGGACGCCATCTTCGACAAGAACTCTCCTATCGTCAAGCACGACATCAATGTCTCCGGCGGCAACAACCGGGTCAATTACAGCGTGTCCGGCGGCTACCTCTCCAACAAGGGTACCATCGGCGGACGGTTCGATCAGTCCTACTATGACAGAATGACCATGCGCGAGAACATCGGCATCACCCTGTTCGACGAGTCCGCGAACCGCAACTGGCTCAACAAGCTCACCTTCGGCAACCAGGTTTCCTTCGCCCATATCAAGTCGGCCGGCATCTCGGCCAACTCCGAGTATGGTTCTCCGCTGGGCTCCGCCCTGGGCATGTCCCCGCTGGATCCCATCTATGCCGACGCCGCCGAAGAGGCCCGCTACCAGTCCCTCTATCCGGCCGGTTATCCTTATATTATCCGCGACAAGACGGGCCGGGCTTACTTCATCGCCGACGGCGGTACCTATAACGAGCAGGCCAACCCGATCGCGATGCTGGACCGTCCGCACGGCTACAGCAGCACCGACAAGATCGTCGGCGGCCTGAACTTCGAACTCCAGCTGATCGACGGCCTGAAGTTCCGCAACGCCGTCACCCTGGACCTTTCCTATGTCTATGGCCACAGCTATACCGAGCAGTATTTCCTGACCTCCAAGAACTACAGCCTAGACACGGTCACTTCCAGCACGGTGTATGACAAGAACGGAAACGCGTCCACCGTGGACAAGATCAATTACGGTTCCTCCGCGAGCCAGAGCATGAACCGCTACTACAGCTATCAGGTGGAAAACACCCTGACCTATGACAAGGTGTTCGGCAAGCACACTCTGAACGTGGTGCTCGGCCAGTCCGCCTATATGTCCAGTTCCTCCTACGTGGGCGCCTCCGCCCGGGGTCTCCAGTATCCGGACGATCCTTGGAAGATCAGCGTGGACAACACCCTCGGCCAGCAGAACGACGGCGACCGCAACGGTTGGGGCCGTTGGAATTCCATTCCTTACAGCATCCTTTCCTACTTTGGCCGTGTGTCCTACAACTACGACGAGCGTTTCATGGCGCAGGCCACCGTCCGCCGGGACGCTTCCTCGCACTTCGGTCCGAACAACAAGTGGGGTACCTTCCCGTCCGCTTCCATCGGCTGGAACATCAAGAACGAGGAGTTCCTCAAGTACAACCCCGTCATCTCCATGGCCAAGCTCCGCGCTTCCTGGGGTATCAACGGTAAGGACAACCTGGGCGACTTCCTGTACGCGGTGTACGCCCAGTCCGGCAACAACTACGTCTTCGGTTCCGGCGCCAACGGTACCGAGAGCATCAACATCGGCGTGAAGGCCTCCGGCCTCGCGAACCCCAACGCCAAGTGGGAACAGTCCATCCAGACCGACCTCGGTGTGGACCTGGGCCTCTGGGGCAACAAGTTCACCGCCACTGTCGACTACTACATCAAGGACGCCTCTGGCATGCTGATGCAGATGCAGGTGCCTTCCTACGCGGGCGACTCCGCCCCGACCGGCAACGTGGGCACGATGCGCAACTCCGGTGTCGAAATCGACCTCGGCTGGCGCAGCGCCATCGGCAGTTTCAATTACGGCATCAAGGCCAACGCTTCCTACAACCGTAACAAGCTGACCAAGCTGGCCGACGACGCCTCCTACATCACCACCTCCAGCCACAAGATCGGCACCCTCACCCGCGGCGAAGTGGGCGAAGTGTTCCCGTACTTCTGGGGCTGGAAGACCGACGGCGTGTTCCAGAACTGGGATGAGATCAATGCCTATGTGAATGCCGATGGCAACCTGATCCAGCCCAACGCGCAGCCCGGCGACTTCCGCTGGAAGGATATCGACGGCAACGGCGTCATCAACGACAACGACCGCACCAAGCTGGGCAAGGGCATTCCTGACTGGACCTTCGGCCTCACGCTCACCATGGACTGGAAGGGCTTCGACTTCAGCATGCTCCTCCAGGGCCAGCTCGGCGCCCAGACGCTCAACGTCACCCGCCGTACCGACCTGTACTACATCAATCTCCCGAAGTCCATCCTCAACCGCTGGACCGGCGAAGGTTCCACCAACCAGTATCCCCGTTTCGCCTTTGATTCGGCCAACGAGAACTACCGCGTGTCCGACTATTGGATGGAAGACGCCTCCTTCCTGCGCGCCCGTAACGTCCAGTTGGGTTACACCCTGCCTGCCAGCGTCACCCAATGGGCTTTCGTCTCCCGCATGAGAGTGTACGCGCAGGTCGAGAACGCATTCACGCTCACCAAGTACACCGGCTGCGATCCGGAAGTTTCCGGCGGTTTCGCGGAAGTCGGCGTCGACCGCGGTGTCTATCCTCAGAACAGGACCGTCACCTTCGGTGTGAACGTGAACTTCGGCGGAGGTCCCCGCATCGCCGCGGCCGCTCCCGTCGTGTATAACGCTCCCGCCGTGCAGCAGGTGGTCGAGAAGATCGTCGAAAAGATCGTCGAGAAGGAAGTCCCCGTGGAGGTCGTGAAGGAAGTGGTCAAGGAAGTGCCCGCGGGCAAGCTCACGGATACTGTCAATGACGACATCTACTTCCTGATCGGCAAGGCGGAAATCCGTCCCGACGAGGCCTTCAAGCTGGGCCGCATCGCCCAGATCCTGGCCGACAACCCGGATGCCAAGATCACCATCACCGGCCATGCCGATTCCGGCACCGGCACTCCTGAGATCAACAAGGAACTGTCCGAGCAGCGCGCCGCCACCGTGGCCGAGATGCTCAAGAAGGCCGGCATCGCCGCCAGCCGCATTTCCTACTCTGCCACCGGCACTGACGCGAATGCCTCCGCTTCGCCTGAAAGCAACCGCGTCGCTGTCTGCATCGTCAAATAACCGAAGAACGAACGAGATATGAAAAAGATAGTATTTGCACTCTGTGCGCTTGCCGTCCTGCTGTCCGCCTGCTCCAAGGATTTCATCAATCCGAAGCACAACAGCTCCGAACCGCTTGACGAATACTTCAATACGCCGGAGCGTCTCTTCCAGTGCCTGGTGGCCGCCTACGACCCCCTCGAGTGGTACGACTACGCTTTCGGCCAGTATGACAACCTCCACCTCATCTTTGACGTGATGGGTGACGACGTGTACGCCGGCGGCTCCAACGAGGGCGACCAGCCGATCATCGTGAAGACCCACTACTACACCGCGACTTCCACCGACGTCTGCAACCAGATGTGGACGGTCAACTACTCCGGTATCAACCGCGCCGCCACGCTCATCAAATACATCGACGGAGCTGAAGGCGTGAGCGAGGAGACCAAGAAGCTCTATGTGGCCGAAGCCAAGGTTCTCATGGCCTATTACTACAATATGCTGTGGAAGCTCTGGGGCAACGTTCCCTACTGGGAGGAGCTGCTCGAGGCCCCGTACATCGCCCCGCAGCTGGGCCACGACGAGGTCTATGCCAACTTCATCAAGCTCATCGAGGACGCCATCGCCCTCAACGTCCTGCCGATGAAGGCCGGCGTGGGTGACGAAGGCCGCGTGACCAAGGCTATGGCCTACATGCTGTACGCCGAGGCCGTCATGTACCAGAACGACCAGTCCCGCTACCAGACCGCCCTCAACTACATGAAGGAGATCATCGCCAGCAACCAGTACTCCCTCGTGGCCGATTTCGCCGGCATCTGGGAAGAGTCCGGCGAGTGGTGCGACGAATCCATCTGGGAAATCAATTACATCTCCGAAGGTGGTATCCGCGACTGGGGCAACTCCATCGCCACCGGCGGTCAGGTGAACTCCATCCTCACCGGCATCCCCGCCCCGAAGAACGTGCCCGACTACCACGAAGGCTGGGGCTTCGGCACCATCGCCAAGTCCGCTTATGACATGTATGAAGATGACGACATCCGCAAGGACGGCGGTATCCTGAACTTCGAGAAGTACGCCGCTTCCCACCCCGGTGCGGAATACACCCCGCGCTGGCAGGATACGGGCTTTTGGAATCTCAAGTACATCGCCCGCGAAGGCGGTAACCACGGTTACAAGGCCTCCGACAACGTCAACTACTGCAACAACGAGCGTATCTACCGCTATGCCGAGACCTTGCTGAACGCCGCCGAGCTTTCCGTCCTCCTGGGACAGGATGGCAGCAGCTACCTCCAGCAGGTCCGCGACCGCGCCCACTGCCACGACACCGGCACGACCCGCGAGGACATCATCCAGGAGCGCCACAAGGAGTTCGTGGGCGAGGGCAAGCGTTATTGGGACCTGGTCCGCAGCGGCCTCGCCGCATCCGTCCTCAAGGCGGCCAACCACGAGTACCGCCGGAACGACTGGACCGAGAACAAGAAGTACTGGCCCATTCCGCAGGGCGAGATCGACAAGGATCCGAACCTCGTGCAGAACAACTATTAATACCAGGCAATCATGAAAAGAATCTGGCAATATATCGCAATCGCGGCGCTGGCTGTTTCCGCTGCCGCCTGTACTCCTGAGTATCCGGTCCTGAGCTCCGCGGGCCTGCCGCAGGCGTCGGACCTGGACGTGACCATCTCGGTGGACCAGGAGACCAACTATGTCACCTTTGTGATGAACAACAAGGGGATGGTTCCCGTGTGGATCTTCGGCGACCAGAAGATTGACGGAAAGGCCTCCAAGAAATACTCCTACACCGAGAACGGCGTCTCCCTCCGCTTCCGCGACGCGGGTGAATACACCGTCGAGGTGAAGGCCTACAACGCCAACGGCCTTTCCCAGGGCTCCCAGGTGCTGTCCTTCACCCTGAACAACACCTACCGCGACCCGTTCGATCCGTCCCCGTACGTCAAGGCCATTTCCGGCGGCGCGTCCGTCGACTGGGTGTGGAACAGCACCGAGAACGGGCACTTCGGCTGCGGCCCCGTGGGCAATCCGCTGGGCTGGTGGTCCTGCGACGCCAACGGCAAGAAGGGCTTCCTGTATGACGACGTGATGACCTTCGACTCCGAAGGCAACTACACCTTCAACCCCGGCGACGGCCAGGCTTATGCCAACAAGGGCTCCGAGTACAAGGCCGAGTATAAGACCGCCGATGAGGACTACCTCTTCCAGACGGAGCAGAAGACCTCCAAGTACACCTTCGAGAACAACTGGAACGACGCCGGCATCGAGGAGATCTACCTCGTGCTGGATTCCGGCAGCGAACTCTCCTATGTGCCGCACAAGAGCATCGTGGAAGAGCCCCGCTATCAGGTGATGGAGACCAAGACCTCCAATATGAAGAAGAAGATCCAGCTGATGGGTACTGTCTTCACGCCCGATAACCCCGACGGTATCTCCTGGTACTACGAGTTCGTCCCGAAGGGTTCCAACCCGGACGCCGCCGATCCGCTGTTCGGCCTGGAAAGCAAGACCTGGGTGCTGGACAACGAGTCCGCCGGTTACATGGGTTGCGGTCCCGACTTCGGCAGCTCCGGAAGCTGGTGGAGCGCCGGCCCGCACGAGAAGGACAACTTCGGCGTGGTCGATGACGAGATTACTTTCTACGCGAACGGCAAATATGTGTTCGACCCGGGTGAGGGCGGTATGGTCTACTGCAACTGGGAGTCCGGCTGGCGTCCCGACGGTTACTACTCCGGCGACGGCAGCACCGACTACGACGCCCCGGCCGAGCGGATGGAATCCACCTATGTCCTGGGCAGCGACTCCACCGGCGACTACATCGAACTTCCTGCGGGCGTTCTCTATGGCTACATCCCGAAGCCGCAGGTGCTCTCCGAGACCAACCGTCTGTATATCAAGGAACTGACGGCGAACAAGCTCTTCGTTGTCGCGAACTTCGACGGCATCTCCTGGCAGTTCATCTATCGTCCGAAGGACGGCCAGGGCGGCGGCGACACCCCGCAGCCGGATCCTTACGATTCTTACAACCCCGACGTGGAGCTGGATGTGAACGGCGCCGGCAATCTCTGGGCGGCCGCGACGGTGACCAACGACTATTGGTATGCCGATGGCGGCTGGGGCCAGATCAGCGATCCCGAGGCCGAGACGCTGCCCGGCAACGGTCTGAAGGTGGTCATCCCCGCCGGTATCGGCGGCAGCGAATGGCAGGGCCAGACCAAGTTCCATACGGACATCTTCGCCAGCAAGGACAAGAAGTACGACTTCGGCATCACCCTCGAGGCCGATGAGGACAACACCGTCACCCTGAAGCTCGCCTGGGAAGGCAACGACAATGACAATGCCTTCTTCTACGCGAACGACATCGTGCTGAAGGCTGACATGCCCAGAACCGTCAAGTTCAAGGAGATTTTCCCGAAGAACAAGGACGGAGAGGCCATCGACTATGACAAGGTCGTCCTCTTTGTCGACCTGGGCCGTACCCCGGCGGGCACCACTGTCCTCATGAAGGATATCTGCCTGCAGGAAAGCACCGTCCTGGACCCGAATTCCGACCGGAATCTCTGGAAGAGCGCCACGGTCACCAATGACTATTGGTATGCCAATGGCGGCTGGGCCCAGATCAGCGATCCCGAGGCCGAGACGCTGCCCGGCAACGGCCTGAAGGTGGTCATCCCCGATGGTATCGGCGGCAGCGAATGGCAGGGCCAGACCAAGTTCCATACGGACATCCCCGCCAGCAAGGACAAGAAGTACGACTTCGCCATCACGCTGGAGGCGGACGAGGACAACACGCTGACCCTGAAGCTCGCCTGGGAAGGCAATGACAACGACAACGCCTTCTTCTACCGGAATGACGTCCAGGTCAAGGCCGATGAACCCTTCACGTTCAAGGCGGTCAACATTTTCCCGCAGAACAAGGACGGAGAGGCCATCGACTATGACAAGGTCGTGCTCTTCGTGGACCTGGGCCGGACCCCGGCCGGTACGACCGTCGCGATGAAGGATATTGTTTTCCAGGAGCATTAGGATGCGGTCTTTGATGAACATAAAAGGGTTGCTGCTGCTTTGTGCGGCAACCCTTTTCACCCAGTCTTGCGGCGGAAAGCCCACGGACGATCCCGTGAAGGCCACCTTGTCCGTGACACCGAGCGCCATCAACGTCTCCTACGAGGCCACGACGGAAGTGCTTTCCGTGACGGCCACTGGCGACTGGGGCGTGTCGGCGGCCGACAAGTCGTGGTGCTCCGTGTCGCCTTCCGGCGGCATCAAGGGGACTTCCTCCGTCAAGGTGAAACTGGATGCCAACCGGACCGGCGAAGTCCGGGAGAACTCGATCACTTTCGTGTACGGCTCGGAGACATTGACAGTCCCCGTCCGGCAGGACCTCAACGAGGAGGATGTGCCCAAGCCCACCCCCGAAATGGTCATTCCCGACGGCTATGTGCTGGACTGGAACGACGAGTTCGACCAGGAGGACGGCAGTTCTCCGGACACCCGCCTCTGGCGCTTCGAGAACAAGCCCGCGGGCTGGGTGAACCATGAGCTGCAGACCTATGCGGGTATCGGCCGGAACGGCGTGAAGACCGCCTTCATCGAGGGCGGCGCGCTGAACATCCGCGCCAGCAAGGAGGGCAAGGACATCATCTCCGCCCGGATGTATTCCCAGAAATCCTGGACCTACGGCTATATGGAAGCCGCCATCTGGCTGCCGAAGGGCAAGGGCACCTGGCCCGCCTTCTGGATGATGCCGGACGACTTCAGCCGGGGCTGGCCGGGATGCGGGGAGATCGACATCATGGAAGAGGTGGGCTATCACGCCAACTACACTTCCTCCTCCATCCACTGCATGAAGTATTATCATTCTATCGGCACGCAGAAAACCCACGAGCAGTATACGGCCGGGGCCGAAGACGGTTACCACGTATATGCCGTGGAGTGGACGCCGGACGCCCTCGTTTTCTACGTGGATGGCAAACGGCACTTCACGTTCAACAACGACAAGGCCGGAAACGACGACACGTGGCCGTTCAACAAGAATTTCTACCTCATTCTGAATCTTGCCTGGGGCGGCGACTGGGGCGGCAGCCAGGGGGTTGACGAGACAGCCCTCCCGTGCACGATGAAAGTGGACTATGTCCGCGTATTCAAGAAGAAGTAAAAGATGAAACAGACCCGAACCCTTTGCCTGGCGGCCTGCCTGGCGCTGGCGCTCTCTTGTGGAGCGCCCAAGACCGACAGCACCATCGGGGCTTCCCCGGAGGTGGAACGGCGCGTGGAGAAGATCCTCGCCCAAATGACCCTGTCCGAGAAGATCGGCCAGATGAACCAGGTCTCCGCCGGAGGCGACGTGTCCAACTACACGGACGCGCTCCGGAAAGGGCAGATCGGCTCCATCCTGAACGAGGTGGATCCGGTGAAGATCAATGAATATCAGCGTATTTGCGTGGAAGAATCCCGCTTGGGCATCCCGCTGCTGGTGGCCCGCGACGTGATCCACGGCTACCATACCGTGTTCCCGATTCCGCTGGGTCTGGCCGCGACTTTCGACCCCGACCTGGTGGAGCAAGGTGCGCGGGTGGCCGCTTTGGAAGCGACGGCGCAGGGCGTCCGGTGGACGTTCTCGCCGATGCTGGACATCGCCCGCGACCCGCGCTGGGGCCGCATCGCCGAGGGCAGCGGAGAAGATACCTATCTGGATACCCGGATGGCCGAGGCGATGGTCCGCGGCTATCAGGGCCGGCAGCTGGACACCACGTCCATGGCCGCCTGCATCAAGCATTTCGTGGGCTACGGCGCCGCGGAAGGCGGCCGTGACTATAACAGCACGTATTTGACCGAGCGGCAGTTGCGCAATGTCTACCTGCCGCCGTTCCAGGCGGCCGTGGAGGCCGGCGCGATGACGCTGATGACTTCCTTCAACGACAACGACGGCGTCCCGTCCACCGGCAACACCTTCGTGGTGAAGGACGTCCTCCGCGGCGAGTGGGGCTTTGACGGCCTCGTGGTCACGGACTGGAATTCGATGGGCGAGATGATCAACCACGGATTCGGCGTGGACCGCAAGGATGTGGCCCGGAAGGCGCTGCAGGCGGGTGTCGATATGGACATGATGACCTACGGCTTCCTGTCACACCTGGAAGAGCTGGTCAAGACCGGCGCCGTGAAGGAGTCGGACATCGACAATGCCGTCCGCAACATCCTCCGGGTGAAGGTCCGGCTGGGGCTCTTCGAGCATCCTTATGTCGATGTGGAGGCGGGCGCTGCCGTGCAGTACGCTCCGGACCACCTGGCCTCGGCGCAGCGGTCCGCGGAGGAGTCCGCCATCCTGCTCAAGAACGACGGCGTCCTGCCCCTGAAGGCCGATGCCGTCCGCAACATCCTCGTGACCGGTCCGATGGCCGACGCCCCGCACGACCAGCTGGGCACCTGGGCCTTCGACGGGGAGAAATCCCATACGGTCACGCCCCTGAAGGCGCTGGAAGCGCGCTTCCCGGGCAAGGTGACCTATGTCCCCGGCCTCCGGTACAGCCGTGAGAAGCGGGACGCTTTCCCGGATGTCGTCGCCGCCGCCCGCCGCGCCGATGTGGTGCTGGTGTTCCTGGGCGAGGAGGCCATCCTCTCCGGAGAGGCCCATTCCCTCGCCGACCTGAACCTGAAGGGCTCCCAGAGCGAACTGCTCGCGGCCCTGAAGGCGACCGGGAAGCCCGTCGTCGCGACGGTGATGGCCGGCCGCCCGCTCACGGTCGAACGCGACCTTCCCAACTGCGGGGCGATGCTCTACGCGTTCCATCCCGGAACGATGGGCGGTCCCGCGCTGGCGAACCTGCTGTTCGGCGACGTGAACCCTTCCGGAAAGACGCCCATCACGTTCCTGCGGACCGTGGGTCAGGCGCCGCTGTACTACTGCCACAAC
The DNA here is from genome assembly GCA_017558775.1 of Bacteroidales bacterium. GTDB lineage: Bacteria > Bacteroidota > Bacteroidia > Bacteroidales > UBA932 > Cryptobacteroides. Next base: position 27,567 of record JAFYTP010000081.1, read on the forward strand.
ATGACCGGACGTCCCTACAATGGGGAAACCCTCATCGACGATATCGGGATGGAAGCCGGCCAGACCTCTCTGGGCAACACGTCCTATTATCTGGATTATGGCGCTTATCCGCTGTTCCCCTTCGGGTATGGTCTCAGCTATACGCAATTCACCTATTCCGATATCGCCCTGGACCGGACGTCCTACGGCGCGGACGATTGCATCACGGTATCATTGACACTGGCCAATACCGGCGAGTATGACGGTACGGAAGTGGTGCAGGTGTACGTCCGCGACCTGGTGGGTTCCATCACCCGTCCGGTGAAGGAGTTGAAAGCGTTCGAGCGCGTGTCCCTGAAGGCCGGCGAAAGCCGGAAACTGGAGCTGCAGATTCCCGTGTCCAGCCTGGCCTTCTACGGCCTGGACGGCGTGAAAAAAGTGGAGCCTGGCGACTTCCAGCTCTGGGTGGCCGGCGACAGCGCCTCCGGGGAACCGGTTCCCTTTACGGTTAAATAGTGACAGACCAGGCCGATGAAGATGTTACCCCTGATGCTTTCCGCAGCTTTGCTGCTGGGTTGCGACCGGAAGCCGGTCGACAATCCGGAACCTCCCGTGCCCGTCGATGGCCCCGTCGCCACCGTCTACACCACTTCCGTGGCCAAGGAACGGTTCGCGGAGAGTACGTTGCCCCTGGGCAAGCCGGAGGACGTGCATTTCTACAAGGTGGAGCGCAGCGGAGAGACGTTCCAGGAGGTGGACGGATTCGGCCTGGCCATCACCCAGGCCAGCTGTTACAACCTGCAAACGATGCCCGCGGAGGAGAGGACGGCCTTCCTGACGGAAATCTTCAGTCGGGAGAAGGGCCTCGGCTCTTCTCTGATCCGCGTGTGCATCGGCGGCTCCGATTTCTCGATGGACGAGTTCACCTGGTGCGACGAGCCGGGGATGGAGAATTTTGCCGTGCATGTGCTGGATGAACAATGGCTGTTTCCGGTCCTGGACCAGATCTTCAAGATCAATCCGGACGTGAAGATCATCGGCTCGCCCTGGAGCTGTCCCCGGTGGATGAAGATGTCCGACAACGGCGGTTCCTACGACAAATGGACGGCCGGCCGGTTGAATCCCGCGCATTATCAGGAATATGCCGATTATTTCGTGCGCTGGATCAAGGAGATGGAGAAGCGCGGCTATCCCATCTATGCCATCACGCTGCAGAATGAGCCTTTGAACAGGGGGAATTCCATGTCGCTGTATATGACTTGGGAAGAGCAGCGGGATTTCATCAAGCAGGCCGTCGGACCGGCGTTCCGCACCGCGGGAATCAAGACCAAGATCCTGCTCTTCGACCACAATTACAACTACGACGACATCGCCTCCCAGCAGGACTACCCGATCCGGATCCTGGAAGACGCGGAGGCGGCGCAGTATGTGGCGGGATCGGCCTGGCACAACTATGGGGGAAAGGTGTCCACGTTGGACAGGATGCACAGCGCCTTCCCCGATAAGGAAATCTATTTCACGGAGGCTTCCATCGGCTCATGGGGGTATTCCTTCGACGGCAATCTCATCGGCGATTTCCGGGACATTTTCCTGGGGACGCTGGGTCGGTATGGAAAGGGTGTCACCCTGTGGAACTTGATGCTGGATGACCAGGGGAAACCCTATCGCCCCGGGGGATGCAGCACATGTTTTGGCGCCGTGACCCTTTCCTCCACCGACCACAAGACCATCACCCGCAACAGCCACTATTACAACGTGGCGCATTGCTCCAAGGTCTTGCAGCCGGGCGCCGTGCGGCTGGGCACCAAGGGCTATGAATCTTCCGGCCTGACGTATCAATGGTACCGCAATCCGGACGGCTCCCAGGCGCTGTTGCTGCTCAATGAGGGTTCTTCGGATGCGATGGTGAATTTCGTGACGGACAAGTATTCAATCAGTTGCAAGGTTCCCGCCAAAGCCATCCAGTCCATCCGCTGGGAGGAGTGAGAATAATTTCCTATCTTTATCGAATGCGTCCGAGATTTTTTGTCCATCTTTCTCTCGTGGCTGCCCTTTTCGGGGCGGTCGCCTGCCATGAAGACCAGATCGAACCGGAGCCGGAACCCCGGCTGGAGTCCGTGTCCGTATCGGCAACCACCCTGGTCCTGGCGGCGGAGGGGAGTGTGGAGGTTCCCTTCCGGGTGGAGGATCCGGGCTATGCTTTCAATTATTCGGTGGACGATCCGAAGTGCCAGGTCCAGCTGAAGGGGAAGGACGGGAAAACCCCGACGGAGTTCCGGATTTCCCGGATCACTCCCGGTACGACGCGTGGCACTTACACCGCCGTCCTGACGGATCTGGGGCTGGGGAAGGCTTATTCCCGGGAGGTCCGGCTGCTGGTGGGGAACAACAACTATCTGTCAAGCGTTTCCTATATGCCGTCCGCCTACTTCGAGGTGCGCAGCGAAAAGTCGGGTGAGGAGACCCCGGTGCTGAATACCGGCCTCCCGATCGTGTATGTCGATACGAAAAACGGCTGGCAGATTACCTCCAAGACCACCTTCGTCCCCGGCACGCTCCGGATTCAGGGCGAAGGCGGATACGAAGGATTGGAAGCGGTCAATTGCGAAATCCGCGGCCGTGGGAACACGACCTGGGAGTGGCCCAAGAAACCGTACCTGGTCAAGCTGGAGGAGAAACAAAAGATCTTCGGGATGCACAAGCACAAGCGCTGGGTGCTGCTGGCCAATTTCATGGACAGGACCCTGATGCGGAATCTGGTGTCGATGAAGGTGGCGTCGATGACGAACCTCGACTGGACGCCCGGCTGCGTGCCGGTAGAGCTTGTCCTGAACGGGAAGCACAAGGGGTCTTATCTCCTGATCGAGCAGGTGCGCGTGGACAACCACCGGGTGAACATCACGGAGATGACGAAGGACGACAATACCGGCGACGCCGTCACCGGCGGCTATCTGCTGGAGCTGGACTTCCACTATGACAACGAGGTGCAGTGGGGCGATCCGCACGGAGGCTGCGTGCAGTGGGGGGCCAACGGCGGCATTCCCTTCGGCGTAAAGTATCCCGACCCCGACGACCTCACCTCCCAGCAATTGACCTATATCAAGAAATACGTCTATGACACGGCGGAGGCCATTTACGGCGATAACTTCACGGATCCGGAAAAGGGGTATGCGAAGTATATCGACGTCGATTCCTTCATCGATTACTGGATCGTTTTCGAGGTGATGGGCAATCACGAACTGGGCAATCCGGGCAGTGTGTTTATGCACAAGGACCGTGGCGGAAAACTCGTGGCGGGCCCTTGCTGGGACTTCGACTGGGGCGTGCTTTCGTTCAGGACTTCGTCGCAGGCTGAATACGACCTGCTCAATGACAAAGCCATCTGGTACGCCCGACTGTTCCAGGATCCCGCCTTCCGGGCGAAGGTGAGGGCGCGTTTCCAGGAACTGCTGCCGGAACTGCAGAAGATTCCGGATTATATGGATGAGTGTGAGAAACTGCTCACGGAGTCAGCCAAGCTGAATTTCCAGATGTGGAATCCGGCCGACGATGCTTCGATGAACGGCTGGCAGATCATCAACGGCGACGAGAACATGACGTTCCATAACGCCATTGCGCTTCTGAAGGAAAATTATAAGAAGCGTCTGGATGTGATTTCCAGGAAACTTTAATCCTCCCAGGCCAGCGTTCTGCTGCCGTCGGGATTCACGGTGATACGGACTTTGAGGGTCTCCTCGGGGAGGAGTTCCTCGATGTTCTCCGGCCATTCCATCAGGCACAGGCAACCGCTGTCCAGATAGTCGTACAGGCCGATGTCAAAGGCCTCCTCCAGCCTTTCAATCCGGTAGAAATCAAAGTGATACATCGGCTCGCCCGAGCCGGTGCGGTATTCATTGACAATCGCGAAGGTGGGGGAGCTCACGGCGTCCTCATTGACCCCGAGCCGCTTGCAGATGGCGGTGGTGAAGGTCGTCTTGCCGGCGGCCATCGGCGCGTAAAAAGCGACGAGTTTCCGGTCCCCGAGGGCTTCGAGGAATTCACCGGCCGCGCGGTCCAGGTCGTTCAGGTCCTTGATATGGATTTCGTGCATCATCGGCTGCAAAGATAATCATAAATCCAGAATATTCCGCCGGTCCAGGAAGCGGTAGCCGGCGGCTTCGAGCAGATGGCCGGGTTGGATTTCGGGGAGATGGGCGAGGTCGGCGATGGTCCGGGCAATCTTGATGATGCGGGTGTAGGCGCGGGCGGAAAGGCCCAGGCGGTCGATGATGCGCTCGAGGGTGGCCTTGCACTCGTCGGACAGGGGACAGAAGCGTTCCAGCATCTTGGAGGACATCTCGGCGTTCGTGAAGATGCCAGTCCCCTCGAACCGCTTCCGCTGGACCTCCCGCGCCTCCAGGACCCGCGCCGCGATGGCTTCGGAAGGCTCTCCCTTCCGGCCCTGGATAAGTGCCGATGTCTCAACGGGATGGATCCAAAGTTGTATGTCGATGCGGTCCATGATCGGCCCGCTCAGCTTCGAGAGGTAGGCGGCTCTTTGGCCGACGGAGCAGGTGCAGCGGTCGCCCTCGCCGTAGTACCCGCAAGGGCAGGGGTTGGAGGCGGCAATGAGCATGAAGGAGGCGGGATAGACGATCTTCGCCTTCAGGCGGGAGATGGTGACCTTGCGGTCCTCCAGCGGCCCCCGGAGGGCTTCCAGGGTCGATTTCGGGGCCTCGCAGAACTCATCGGCAAAGAGGACGCCGCCGCTGGCCAGGGACACTTCCCCCGGCAGGATGTTCTCCCCGCTTCCCCCACCCAGGATGGCGGCCTTGGAGGCCGAGATGTGCGGGGCACGGAACGGCCGTCGCCGCATCAGGCCCAGATGGCCCGTTGTTTTACCCGCTACCGACCAGATTTTGGAGGTAATCGAGGATTCTTCCCGGGTCATCGGCGGCAGGATGCCCGCCACGGCCTTCGCCATCGAGCTTTTGCCAGAGCCCGGGGCACCAACGAAAAGAAGATTGTGGTTTCCAGCGGCTGCTATCTCCACGCCCCGTTTGGCGCTTTCCTGCCCGAGGATATCGGCAAAGTCCATATAATCGGCGGCCACGGGCCGTTCTCGCTCCTCCCGCAGGGCGGTTCCGTAGCATTCGGTATTCCAGATGAGCAGGTCTGAAGGGTCTTCCTTCTCTTCCAGGATGCGGAGCACGTCCTCCAGTGTCCGGACGCCGAATACCATCGTCTCGTCGATATCCACCGCCTCCAGGGCCGACTTTTCTGGAAGGATGGCACCCCTGAAGCCGTTCTGGACGGCGAGCTCCACCATCGGCAGGGTCCCAGCTACGTAGCGAATGCTCCCGTCGAGGCCTAATTCGCCCATAATCAGGTACTTTTCCAGTCCGGGTAGTGACCGCTGTTCCGACGCGGCGATGATTCCGAGGGCGATGGGCAGGTCGTATCCGCTCCCTTGTTTATGCAGGTCGGCGGGCGCCAGGTTGATGACGATCTTTTTTCCCGGAATCCGGAACCCCTTCGCCTGCAGGGCCGTCACCGTCCTTAATAGGCTCTCCTTCACCGCGGCATCGGCCAAACCCACCAGGTGAATCCCGATCCCCAGGGTGATGTCCACCTCCACCGTCACCGGAACCGCCTCGATCCCGACGCACTTCGCTCCATGTACATATACCAGCATACCGTTTTTTCCCCGAACCTACGGAGAAAGACTGGAACGGAGGGCAAGAAACGTATAAATGTGGCGAAATTTTTCGCGTTGTTTCAAAGAAACGTTAAACAACGCAACTGATGGAGAACAGCGCCGAGCCGCTGCCGGACATGGCCGCATAGACGGCGCCAGTGTCGTATAAGGTCTGCTTGATGGCCCAAAGGGACGGGTATTTCGCGAAAACCGTCGTCTCGAAATCATTGACCAGCAGTCCCTTCCATTCCTCGACGGGATGGGAGAGGACCTCGCGGAGCGGCATGGCCGGCTCCTTGGGGACGATGCCGCGGTAGGCATCGGCCGTGGACACGGAAATGGATTCCGGGACGATGATGTCGATTCGGTATCCGGACAGGTCGATGTCGAAGGGTTCGAGGATTTCCCCGCGCCCGGTCCCGATCATCGGCCGGTTGTAGATGAAGAAGGCGCAGTCGCTGCCGAGCCGGGCGGCGTACCCTGCCAGTTCTTCGTCGGAAAGCTCCAAGCCGCCGAGCTCCGCTATCATCCTGAGTGCGAAGGCGGCATCGGCACTACCCCCACCGAGACCGGCACCGACAGGTGAGGTCTTTTCCAAATAGATCTTCATCGGCGGCAGCTTGTACTGCTCCGCCAGCAGCCCATAGGCTTTGACCGTCAAGTCCTTCAGCGGGTCCCAATCGACCCCTTCTTTCCGGGCGATGGTGATCATCAGCTTCCCGTCGGGAGTGATCCCCTGCGCCAGCTGCTCCGCTGCATACGTCTCCTGCAGTCGTGCCGATGTCCGGCTAAAATCGTCGCCAGTAATGATTTCCAACGTGTCATGAATGCCGAGATAGGGCACAAACAAGGTCTCCAAGTCGTGATAACCGTCCTCACGGCGACGCACGACATGGAGTCCGAAATTAAGCTTGACGTTCGGGTACGCGATCATACCCGCAAAGATAAGAAAACTATTCCACAGTTACCGAGGTGAAATAGCCATTGAAGGGGATGTCGGTGGTTTGGGCGTCCATTTGGAAGCGGTTCGGGGCGCCGTCGCGGCCGGTAAGGGCGAAGAAGAGGTGACCGTTCCGGAGGAGCGCGCAGCGGCCGGAGAACAGGTAGCCGCCCGCGGCTTCTGTCGCGGTGCCGTCGCTCCATCGGACACGGAGAAGGTCGCCCCGGCTGCCGGTGACGGTCCATCCGGCCCGTTTCCCTTCGACGAGGATTTCTCCCACCGTTTCCCCCGTGTCTCCTTTAAACGACTTCCCGTCAGAGGTCTGGAGAAAATAGCGCCGTCCCGCCTGTCCGGTGACGCAAACGAGCGCGAGGACATCTTCGTCCCAGGCCGCCAGCCGGCACCAGAGGATCCGCTCTCCGCCTTGGATTGCCAGGGCGGATTCCTTGCCATCGACATACAGGAGAGTCCTCCGCGTGGCCGATTGAATTCTGCACACCTTCCCGTTTACGAAGTTGAAAGCCAGGACATTGTTCCCTTCCTGCACGCTATGGAGGACTTCGCCGCCGAGCATCACGCGGTACTGCGAGCCCCGTTCCGACGGAAGCCGGCAAGAATAGCAGACGTTCTCCCCGTAATCCGCCAGGGCGCCGCCGGGAGCTCCGGGCTCGTCCATACTGCCCAGGACGGCCCCCGTTTCACTCCGGAAGACAATCCGGCCGTCCACGCGGTAGGAGAACCCTTCCCCGTCCCGGTCCTGGCCAAGGGTATGGATCCCGTCTTCCCGGACTAGGAAGCCCCGCAGGGCCTCCCGCCCCTCGAACCGGAACAGTTCCACGCCGTCGCGGGAGATGACCGTCTCCGTGTCCGTCGACCAGTCCGTATACAAATGCCCACCCA
>JAFYTP010000082.1 GCA_017558775.1 Bacteroidales bacterium
GAAGAGTACGGTATCGAGCCCGCCGCCGCCGCTGTGGCCGTCGCCGCTCCCGCCGCCGCCGCCGAGGCTGCCGCCCCGGCCGAGCAGACTGAGTTCGACGTGATGCTCACCAGCGCTGGCCAGGCCAAGCTGCAGGTGATCAAGGCCGTCAAGGAGAACGCCGGTCTTGGCCTTAAGGAGGCCAAGGAGCTGGTTGACAAGGCTCCTGTCGCCGTCAAGGAGAAGGTGTCCAAGGCTGAGGCTGAGGCTCTCAAGGCCGCGCTCGAGGAAGCCGGCGCCGAGGTTGAGATCAAGTAACCTCGCCCGCTTCCCTCTTGGCAGGGAACAAAATCAGGTTTAGAGCCCCCGTAGGCTCTAAACCTTTTTTCTCGTATTTCACTTTTTCTCCCCCAACGAAGGCAGCACATGTCAAACAAGACTCAAACAAAGCGTGTAAATTTCGCAACATCCAAAATTCTGGAGTATCCTGACCTTCTCGAGGTTCAGCTGAAGTCCTTCCGTGACTTCTTCCAGCTGGAGACCACCCCCGAAAGCCGCCGCAACGAGGGTCTGTTCCAGGTATTCCAGGAGATTTTCCCGATCGAGGACACGCGGAACAACTATGAACTTCGTTTTATCGACTACTTCATTGATCCGCCCCAGTATTCGATCGAGGAATGTCTTGAGAGAGGCCTGTCCTACAGTGTTCCTCTGAAGGCAAAACTCCGCCTTTCTTGCACTGATCCCGAGCATGAGGACTTCGACACGAGGGTTCAGGACGTGTACCTGGGCAACATCCCGTACATGACGCCTGCCGGCACCTTCATCATCAACGGATCAGAGAGAATTATCGTTTCCCAGCTTCACCGGTCCCCGGGCGTGTTCTTCGACCAGAGCATGCACGCCAACGGGTCCAAACTGTATTCCGCCCGCATCATCCCCTTCAAGGGCTCCTGGATCGAGTTCGCGACGGACATCAACAGCGTGATGTATGCCTACATCGACCGTAAGAAGAAGCTGCCCGTGACCACCCTCCTGAGGGCCATCGGCTACAATAGCGACAAGGATATCATCGACATCTTCGGACTCGCTGATGAGGTCGCCGCCGATGAGGCCACCCTCCGTGAGAACAGTGGCCGCCTCCTCGCCGCCAAGGTCCTCAAGACGTGGACCGAGGATTTCGAGGACGAGGACACCGGCGAGGTGATTCCCATCGAACGTACGTTCGCCATCGTCGATCGCGGTGAGAAGCTCGACGACGACACCATCGCCAAGATTTTGGACACTGATGTCAAGACCATCCTGCTGCAGAAGAACGAGGCCAACTCCGCCGAGTACGCCATCATCTACAACACCCTGCAGAAGGACCCGACCAATACGGAAATCGAGGCTGTCAACTTCATCTACAAACAGCTCCGCAACTCCGAACCGCCGGATGAGTCCACGGCCCGTGACGTGATCGACAAGCTCTTCTTCTCCGAGAAGCGCTACGATCTCGGCAGCGTCGGCCGCTACCGCCTGAACAAGAAGCTGAACCTCAGCATCGACCCGGGCGTGCGCGTGCTCACCAACACCGACATCATCGAGATCATCAAGTACCTGATCTCCCTCATCAACTCCCGCGCTACTGTCGATGATATCGACCATCTCTCCAACCGTCGCGTCCGCACGGTGGGCGAGCAGCTCGCGAACCAGTTCAGCGTGGGTCTCAGCCGCATGGCGCGCACCATCCGTGAGCGGATGAACGTCCGTGACAGCGAGCAGTTCAACCCGATCGACCTGATCAACGCGAAGACCCTGTCCTCCGTGATCAACTCGTTCTTCGGCACGAGCCAGCTCTCCCAGTTCATGGACCAGACGAACCCGCTGGCGGAAATCACCCACAAGCGCCGTCTCAGCGCCCTCGGCCCTGGCGGTCTTTCCCGTGACCGCGCCGGCTTCGAGGTGCGTGACGTGCACTATACCCACTACGGCCGTCTGTGCCCGATCGAATCCCCGGAAGGACCGAACATCGGTCTGATCTCCTCCCTGTGCGTGTATGCGCGCATCGACGAGCTGGGCTTCATCGAGACCCCGTACCGCGAGGTCCACGACGGTAAGGTGGATCTCTCCGATTCCGGCTGGCACTACATGAGCGCCGAAGAGGAGGAGAACAAGCACGTCTCCCTCGCCAACGTGGAGATGACCGACGACGGCCAGCTCCTCGGCGACCGCATCCAGTGCCGTCTGGAGGCCGACTTCCCGCTGGTTTCCAAGGAAGAGGTCGATTACATGGACGTCGCCCCGAACCAGATGGCTTCCGTGGCCGCGTCCCTGATCCCGTTCCTCGAGCACGACGACGCGCACCGCGCCCTGATGGGTGCCAACATGATGCGTCAGGCCGTTCCGCTCCTGGCTCCGGAGTCCCCGATCGTGGGCACCGGCCTGGAGGAGCGCGTCTGCATCGACTCCCGCACCCAGATCATCGCCGAGCGTTCCGGTTTCGTCACCTATGTCGACGCCAACGAGATCCATATCAAGTACGACCGTACCGACGACGAGAAGTTCGTCAGCTTCCAGAGCGAGGAGACGGTGTACAAGCTCCCGATCTACCGCCGCACCAACCAGTCCACCACGATCAACCTCAAGCCGCTCGTGCGGAAGGGTGAGAAGGTGGTCAAGGGCCAGGTGCTCACCGAAGGCTACGCCACCCAGAACGGCGAGCTCGCGCTCGGCCGCAACCTGAAGGTCGCCTTCATGCCTTGGAAGGGTTACAACTACGAGGATGCCATCGTCCTCAGCGAGGAGATGGTGAAGTGGGATATCCTCACTTCCATCCACGTGGACGAGTACCTCACCGAGGTCCGTGAGACCAAGCGCGGCATGGAGGAACTCACCTCCGACATCCCGAACGTGAGCGAGGACGCCACCAAGGACCTGGACAAGGACGGTATCGTCCGCATCGGCGCGCACATCGAGCCGGGCGACATCATGATCGGTAAGATCACCCCGAAGGGCGAGAGCGATCCTTCCCCGGAAGAGAAGCTCCTCAAGGCCATCTTCGGCGACAAGGCCGGCGACGTGAAGGACGCCTCCCTGAAGGCCAATCCTTCCCTGAGCGGC